>QLUC01000059.1 GCA_018725275.1 Bacillota bacterium
CACCTAGCTTGCTTACACTGCGGCAGGCAGCATCAAGCTTTGCCTAGCACCTGCACCTGTGCAACATGTGCGGGGATACTTGAAGTTGTTTATGATTATAATCGGGTGGGGCGCGTTGTGAACAGGGAGTATTTTAAGGCAGCGCGCGAGCATTCAATGTGGCGCTACCTGCCTTTACTGCCGGTAGAACTTCATACCCAACGGACACCTCTTAGGGTAGGCTTTACTCCCATCTACGAGGCGGTTGCATTGGCTCGACTTCTCGGGCTAGATAATCTCTTAATCAAGGACGATGGCCAGAACCCTACCGGTTCGCTCAAGGATAGAGCCGCCGCAGTGGGCTTGGCTAAAGCCATGGAGGCTGGGGAAAATACCGTGGCCTGTGCTTCTACCGGCAACGCCGCCAGTGCCTTGGCAGGAAATGCCGCCGCACTGGGGAAAAGGGCCTGTATTTTTGTCCCCGAGCGGGCCCCACGGGGGAAGATCGCTCAACTCCTCGTGTTTGGGGCGACAGTGGTCAGTGTTCAAGGCAGCTACTTGGAGGCCATCGAGTTGTCACGGCAAGCCATTAAAGAGTATGGATGGTACAACCACAACGCCGCCATCAACCCCTACCTGGTCGAGGGGAAGAAAACGGTTTCCTTAGAAATTTGCGAGCAGCTGGATTGGCAGGTGCCGGACTGGGTAGTTTTTTCGGTGGGAGATGGCTGTACCATCGCCGGTGCTTGGAAGGGCTTTGTGGATGCCTACGCCATCGGACTAATCGACAGACTGCCCAAGATGCTGGGCGTTCAGGCTGCAGGGAGCTGTCCCATCAGCAAGGCCTTCCACAGCGGTGAACCTCTACAGCCGATGGCGGAACAAACCTTGGCGGATAGTATCGCGGTGGGCACACCGCTAAACCCAGACAAAGCTTTGCGCGCCGTGCGGGATTCGGGTGGAACCATGGCCACGGTACAGGACGAGGAGATCTTGCAGGCCATGTCACTTCTAGGCAAGAAGGCGGGCGTCTTTGGGGAACCGGCTGGGGTAGCTGGCTTGGCGGGATTAATACAATCTTTGGGTCAAGGCATAATCACCCCGCAGGAAAAGGTCTTGCTCTGCGTCACCGGCAATGGCTTAAAAGATGTCTATAGTGCCGGCAGGGCGGTGGGGGAACCACTCTCAGTCAAGCCTAATCTTAGAGATTTGGCGGCGGCGCTACCTAAAGAGCTCCTCGGCTAATTTTCGTAGGGGGTGAGCGTATGGACTTATTGATACATGGCGGTATGGTCGTTGGCGAAGATGGACAGCGAAGAGCCGATATCTTGGTGCGCGAGGGGAAGATAGTCGAAATTGGCGAGACGATTGCTCATCTTGGGACCATTCCGTACTAGATGCCAACGGCATGTTGGTGTTGCCGGGCGTGATTGATGTGCACACCCATTATGGCCTGGTCGGTGCCCGCGGAGTGCGGACGGCAGACGATTTCTACCAAGGCAGTATCAGCGCCGCTGCCGGTGGAGTGACCACGGTCATTGACTACGCCGACCCCTTGCCGGGGGAGTCATTGCCAGAGGCGGCACTGAAGCGGCGTCGGGAGGCAGAGGGAAGCATTGTCATTGATTTTTCGCTGCATGTCGTGGTTTCGAGCTTTGGCCAACAAGATGTTCCTGAGTTGGCGGCTTTAGTCGAGCAGGGAGTCACCAGTCTGGGCGAAATTTTTACCTCGCACCCCAGCCTAAAAATCGACACAGAGGACCTGCGTCTGCTCCTAGTTAAGGCGCGGGACGCCGGGGTCTTGGTGACCATGCATGCCGAGGACGATGTTCTCATTCAGAAAGCAGGCCGGCTACTGCGACAGCTTGGCCAAAACGATAAGCAGTACCATGGCATAAGCCGCCCCATCGAAGCCGAAGTGACGGCCATCAAGTGGTTGATCGAGATGGCCGCCGAGCTAGAGTGCCCGCTTTACATTGTGCATGTCTCAAGTGGTGAAGGCGCGAAGGCCATTGCCGATGCCAGGCGTGCGGGGCAGTTGATTATGGGGGAGACCTGTCCGCACTACCTATTGTTGAGCGAAGGTAAGTACCGGGAATCCGGCGCGGGTCTCTATATTATGAACCCACCACTGCGGGAGGCGGAAAATAACGACGCTCTCTGGGCTGCCCTAGCCGAGGGTACTTTACAGGTAGTGACAACCGATCACTGCTCGTATACCCGGCAACAAAAAGAGGCTTCATCCGTGTGCTTTGACATCATGCCGGGAGTGCCGGGTTCGGAGACCCTCCTGCCTTTGCTCTACACCGAAGGTGTGGGCAAGGGACGCCTCGAGTTGCCCCAACTAGTAAAACTTTTGTCCGGCAATCCGGCCCGCATCTTTGGCCTCTACCCCCAAAAAGGCATTATAGCCGTGGGCAGTGATGCCGACATGGTCATCTTTGACCCTGCCAAGGAGGTAATCATCACGGCCCCCGAGCAGCACTCTGCCGCGGGTTACACTCCTTTTGAGGGGTGGAAGGTTAAGGGGTATCCCCGGCTCACGCTACTCCGCGGGCAAGTTATCTTTCGCGATGGACAATTTTGTGGCGAGCGCGGGTCCGGCCGATTTATCCATGCCCGCCAAGGCCAGCTCCTCTAAACAAAAGGTCCTAGCTCTGCCCCTGACTATTTACAACTACGAGCATCCTGAGATCTTCGGCTGGCCAAGATGGCCATGCGCCAGCGGCTAGGCAGGAGATGTCAAAAATTAGAGGTGGAAAATATTAATGAAATAGTAATTTCACAGCGTCAGGCACGGCGTTTCCTTATTGCTCGCCAGAGGTATCGGGCCAACAATTCGCCCTTTATTGGCATTGACGGTGTCAGGGAGGCAGTTGATTATCTTGGCGCAGTGCAGGTGGACCCGATCAATCCCTTCGCGCGCAACCATGATCAGGTGCTTTTTTCGCGGGTCGCTGAGTATAGCCCCGTCTTGCTAGATTCCATGCTTTATCAGCAACGCGCCGGCTTTGAATATTATTGCAATGCCCTCTGTGTGCTACCCATGGTTGAATATCCGTACTTTGCTAATCACATGCGCGAGGTGCAGGCAGAATACCGCATGACCCCCGAGGTGGCTGCTGCCGCTCAAGTGATCTTGGCCAAGCTACACAGCGAAGGGGCATTGATGGCCAGGGAAATACAGTCCGGGCAGCGTGCCGCCGCTTGGTGGGATGGCGGCATCGCTCAGAGCAAAGTAGAGAAAGTCGCTTTGGATGTACTGCACTTTACCGGACAGGTCATGATTGAGTCGCGTCAAGCCGGCCAACGGCGCTATGATTTGCCGGAGAGGTTAGTGCCGGAGGCCCACTTTAGGCAGGAAATCGGGGCAGCAGAATGCCAAGAATTCATGATGGATAAATTCTTGCGGGCTTATGGCCTAAGTCAGAGCACTCATTATTACTTCGGTTGGGGTAGAACGCCTAAAAAAGATGCAAAAGCTCAATTGCACCGTTTCGTTGAACAGGGTCGGGCGTTAGCGGTGAACATTGAAGGTGTTAAACGCAGGTACTATTGTCACTTTGACCATGTCCCCCAGCTACTAGCCGACGAGGGACTGCCCGAGGGAGCGGAGGCGGTGTTTGTCGCCCCGCTGGACAATCTACTGTGGGACAGGGACCGGTTACTCGACTTTTTTGCTTTTCATTATCGTTGGGAGGTATATACTCCTGCAACCAAGCGAACTTATGGTTACTATGTTCTACCTATTCTGTACGGAGAAAATTTTGTCGGTCGCATTGAATTGCGAGCATGGCGCGAGCAAAATGCACTGGAAATCGTCAAGCTGTGGCTCGATGACTCGCGGTTAGAAGTGCAAGCTGCCATTTGGCGGACCGCCAGCGACATCGCCAGACGCCTAGGGTTGGAACTAACGGACGGGAAGGGGTGGCTGAAGTGTTGAGTATCACTTTTTTCGGTGCTTGCGACACAGTGACGGGCTCATGCTACTTGATTGAGACCAAACAAGCCAAAATCCTAGTTGATTGTGGCATGTTTCAAGGTGGAAGAGAGCATAAGGAGAGAAACGAGGCGTCCTTTAACTTCTCACCGGGGACAATTGATGCGGTGCTACTCACCCATGCCCATATTGACCACAGTGGTCTGCTGCCCAAATTGGTACGAGAGGGTTTCAGCGGCGAAATAATAGCGACCAGGGCGACCGGCAGTCTGTGCAATCTCATGTTGCGGGACTCGGCCCATGTGCAACTGATGGAGGCTGAGTGGCAGAATCGCAAAGCAAAAAGGGCAGGAGACGATGATGTCCTGCCCCTCTATACATTAGATGATGTCGAGCACTGCCTCAAGCTTTTCCGCACCGTGCGTTATGAGGAGCGTGTTCCGGTAGTGCCGGGGGTGACGGTGAGTTTTCTTGATGCCGGCCATATTCTTGGCTCCGCCATGCTCGAGGTCTATCTGGAAGTTCTGGGGGAAGAACGCAAGGTAGTTTTTTCCGGCGACCTGGGTGAGCGAGGGCGCCCCATTGTGGCTGACCCCTCTTATATCGCCAAGGCCGATTATGTTGTCATCGAATCGACCTATGGCAATCGCCGCCATGACGACCCAACCCAGAGGCGCACCCAGCTGCGCAAAATTCTCCTTGATGCTATCCGGGAAAATGAAAAGGTGGTGATACCAGCCTTTGCGGTGGGGCGAACGCAGGACGTGCTCTACGAGATCAATGCCCTCTACCGCAGTGGCGACATCCCTTTGTTGCCCGTGTACATTGATAGTCCCTTAGCTATATCCGCAACAGAAGTGTTCCAACAATACAAGGAATACTATGATGAGGATACCAAGGATCTGCTAAGGCGAGATATGTCGCCCTTTACCTATCCCGGCCTGCGTTTTACACGGGAAGTAGAGGAAAGCAAGGCTCTCAATGAGGTAAAGCATGCCTGCGTAATTATCTCTGCCAGTGGCATGGCTGAGGCCGGTCGCATCAGGCATCATCTCAAGCACAATCTATGGCGTCCGACTGCTCATATCCTCTTTGTGGGGTATCAGGCGGCAGGGTCACTTGGCCGGAGGATCGTCGATGGAGCCCGAGAAGTCACTATTTTTGGCGAGGAAATTGCCGTGCGGGCGAACATTCATGTCATCGCGGGCCTCTCCGCCCATGCCGATCAAGCTGGACTGATGGGGTGGATGAGGGCGTTTCAAGAAGGTCCCAGCACCGTTTTTATCACCCATGGCGAAGAAGACAGCCGGATGAGCTTGGCAGAACTCCTGCGTGCGGAGAGGACCGCACAAGTGATTGTCCCCGCGTGTGATGTTGCCTATACCTTAACTGAGGGCGTGTTTCTGGCCAGCGCGCAAAAAGCTACCCCGGTGTCTGCCGCTCCCGCCTTTGACGAGCTGGACGCCCTGTGGCGGCAAGCCCGTAAAGGCATAGCCCAGAAGCTGCGCTTTGGGTCACGGCACGAAGTCAAAGAAGCCCGCAAACTTAATGAGCGACTGCGTAACCTCCTTCACCAAGTGGCTCATAAACTTAAGCTTTAAGGGGAGAGTTTCTTGCTACCTGGCTTAATCAAGGGCAGCCCCTGTTGACAGAGGGGACAGGAAGACGGTTCGTAAGTGGTGACCTCCATAGTCAGGAGGGCTTCGGTGCGGTGTCCTAAGTTTACCCTTCCGTTGCTCCGGTCCACCAGTAGCCCCACGCCGCAGATACTAGCCCCACTTCTGGCAACTACCTCAAGCACTTCCTTGGCAGAGCCCCCTGTCGTGACAATGTCTTCTACCACGAGGACGCGATCGAGAGGTAGAAGACTGAAGCCACGCCGCAAAGTCATGGTGTTTTCCTCCCGTTCGCAGAAGATGGAGCGCGCCTTGAGGTGACGCGCCACTTCATAAGCAATAATTACCCCGCCGACGGCGGGACCCACTACTACTGTTACGCCCTCGCCCAAAAAACGAGCCGCCAGCTCACGGCAGAGTATCTCGGTATACCTTGGGTGTTCTAAGACCCGAAATTTTTCGATGTAGAGTGCGCTGTGTAGTCCGGAGCTCAGGCGGAAGTGGCCTTCCATAAAAGTTCCCGTAACCTTAAAAATGTCGCTGATTTCTGCGTTGCTAAGCATTTGTTATTTTCCTCCGCTTCTTTATTATTGGTGAGCCATGCCTCTCAGTTCGGCGATATTTCTGACCCCTTGCCGCGTGGCATAGGCCTGTAGCCCTTGGTGGATGGTAGGTATGGCCAAGGGGTTGACCATGCTGGCTGTCCCAATGCCCACCGCTGTTGCGCCCGCTAGGATAAATTCTGCCGCATCCTGCCAAGTAGAGATGCCACCCATGCCGATGACCGGAATTTTTACCGCGCGGAATACCTGGTAGACCATGCGGAGAGCGACAGGCTTGATGGCTGGCCCCGAAAGACCACCAAAGGTTCCACGTAAAATCGGTCGCCGCGTCTCTATATCTATGGCCATGCCGAGGAGAGTATTTATCAGCGAAATGGCATCAGCACCGGCGTCTTCGACGGCGCGCGCGATGGCAGCAATGTCGGTAACATTGGGCGACAATTTGACGATGAGCGGCAGCTGGGAATGCTGTCTAACCAAGGTGGTGACTCTTGACGCGGCTATGGTGCATGCGCCAAAGGCCATGCCACCTGTTTTGACGTTCGGACAGGAAATGTTGACCTCGAGCGCGCTTACTCCAGCTACTTTGTCTAGGCGGGCAGCCAGTGCGGCGTATTCCTCCTCGGTATTGCCGCTGATGTTCACGATTACCGGGGCATGTTGTTGGCGCAGAAAGGGCATTTCCCCGGAAATAAATTTCTCTACCCCCGGGTTCTCGAGACCGATGGAGTTAATCAGCCCAGCAGGCGTCTCGATGAGGCGGGTACCGGGATTGCCCGTCCGCGGGGCGAGAGTAATGCCCTTGACCACGATGGCGCCGAGCATACCAAGATCGAAAAATTGGCTAAGCTCTCTGGCGTAGCCGCAGGTGCCGGAGGCTGTGACGAGGGGGCTGCTCAAGGAAAGGCCGGCCAGGGAGGTAGCGAGGGGGTTTATCTTTTCCATGCAAAATCTACCTCCTCGGCCCAGAGTACCGGTCCGTCAGTGCAGATGTGCCAGTAGTCTTCCCCGTTACTTTTTGGACAAGTGCACCCTAGGCACAGCCCCAAGCCACAGGCCATGATGCTTTCTAGGCTGACCTGTAGCGGCAACTTGGCGGCTAGACACAAATCTTTGGTGGCACTGAGCATCGCGTGGGGACCGCAAGCGAAGCCTAAGGAGAAATCTTCCTGGCGGAGTGTCGCGGCAAGGAGATCAGTAACTTGGCCATGGTAGTGTCCGCATCCATCCTCGCTGGCAGTAACTACCTTGACGCCTATGGTTTCTAGATGGCTGACCTCTGCCAAGTCATCAGCACAGCGCACGCCGTAGAGGCAGGTTATGGTCGCCTTGTCGGCGAGCAGTATTTCCGCCAAGGGAAAAAACGGAGCAATTCCCATCCCTCCGGCCACGAATAGCGAGTTCTGGCGTGGGTGCGAAGTGGCAAAACCTTTCCCTAGGGGTCCGATAAGGTCGACCTTCTCCCCCAATCGGAACAAGGAGATTAGCTCTGTGCCGCGCCCCACTACGCGGTAGAGTACGGAGATGGTCCCCTTCGCCCGGTCGATGCGGTTTAGGCTGAAAGGGCGCCGCAAAAGCGGATCATGTTGGCTGCTCGCGCGGATGTTTACGAATTGACCTGGTTTGGCGGCAGTAGCAATTTCGGGTGTGTACAAGGTGAGGCGCCAGATTTTAGGTGCTACCTTGACATTCTCTACCGCCTCGGCGATCCCACAATAGGGGCGATGCTCTACCATGCCCTTTTCCCCCCTTCCAGCAGGGCTTTGTTGATGATGTCGCGAGAATGTATGGCCGCCCCTCGGGCCGCATCTTGGTAAGAACCCCCTTGTTTAGCAAAGGCAAAGATTATGTCGCGGGAGGAGTTGACCACTGCGCCAAGGCCATCCGCATTGAATGAGGCCACTACGTCGGCGGGGCCGGCACCTTGCGCCCCAAACCCGGGGACCAGGAAGTAGGCATGCGGCATGATTTTGCGCAGTGCGGCCGCTTCGCGGGGATAGGTAGCCCCCACTACCGCCCCCACCGCCGAATAGCCATCGCTGTCACGGGACGCGAGCCCCCACCGGTGGCAATGTTCACCTACGATTTCGTAAACTTTTTTATCTACTACCGCGAGATTCTGTATTTCACTGCCGGATGGGTTGCTGGTCTTAACCAGCACAAAAACTCCGGTGCCCGATAATTGCGCGCTCTCCACTAGGGGAGTAATACTATCGCTCCCCAGGTAGGGGTTGACCGTCAGCGCGTCTGCCGGAAAAGCAGCTAGCCTAGTGCCGCCAACCTGTGTTGTTCCCAGGTAGGCATCGGCATAACCAACCATTGATGAGCCTATGTCGTTGCGCTTGCCATCGATGATGACCAAGAGGGAGTGCTGTTTGGCATAGCTGATTGTTTGGGATAGAGCGCTCATGCCGGGGGCCCCCAAGCATTCATAGAAAGCCAGCTGCGGCTTTACCGCAACCACCACATCGGACAAAACCTCAATCAGGCCCTTGTTAAATTCGAGGATGCACTCCGCCGCAGCCTCGAAGGTCTCACCCCCTTGATGGAACCAGCGAGAACATAAATCCGGCGGTAAATTAGCGATATTAGGGTCTAGACCGGTTACCAGGACACTCTGCTTGGCGAGAATGGCCTTAGTCAAGCGGCGGGAGAAAGGTTCATTCATAGACAACACCATCCCTCATCACTATTTTGCCATTAACCATGGTCATAACCGGCCATCCCCAGAGGGTGAGGCCGGCGAAGGGCGTGTTCTGCCCTAGGGAATAAAAATTGCCCGGTGTAACGGTCTTCACACCATGAAGGTCCACTAAAGTCAAATCGGCCAACCCCCCCGGCACAATTTCGCCCCGCGGCAAGTTGAGGATGCCGGCGGGGTTACTTGACATCAGCTGTACCAGCTCAGGCAGAGCAAGAACGCCCGTGTTGACGAGATGCGTGATGAGCAAGGGCAGAGCGGTCTCTAACCCAACTATACCAAAGGGAGCATCCTGGTAAGGAAGCGCCTTTTCGGCGGCGTGGTGCGGAGCATGGTCGGTGGCAATGCAATCGATGACCTTATCTTTGAGGGCTAGCCGTAGCGCATGGACGTCTTGGGCCGTGCGTAGGGGAGGGTTCATCTTGCTATTGGTGTCGGTGGGGGTGACAAACTCGTCGGTCAAGAGGAGATGGTGGGGGGTAACTTCGCAGGTGACAGGTATGCCGCTTGCTTTAGCCTCTCTGATCATTTGGATGCTTAGGGCGGTGCTCACATGAGCAATGTGGAGTCTGCCGCCGGTTTCCTTAGCGAGCTCGAGGTCTCTGGCCACCATGCTTTCCTCAGCGGCGGCAGGTATCCCCTTGAAGGACAGCAGTGCTGAACGCTCCCCCTCATGCATCACCCCCTGTGCCGAAAGTCTTTTATCCTCACAATGGGCAATGACCGGCAGGTGGTGAATGCGGCTTTGTTGCAACGCCTCTCTAAAGACGAAAGCCTCGCTGACCGGTTCACCATCGTCCGAAAAAGCCACCGCCCCTGCCGCCATCAGATCCAGAACAGGTGTTAGCTCCTGCCCTCGTTGCCCCTTGGTGATTGTGGCAATAGGGTAGCAGCGCACGGGGGCGTGGCTTGCTTTGTTCGCGAAGTAGCGGAGAATTTCGGCATTGTCGAGTGGAGGCCAGGTGTTGGGCATGGCACAGACGGCTGTATACCCTCCGGCTGCGGCGGCGCGTCCGCCACTCTGAATGGTTTCTTTGTGTTCTCGCCCCGGTTCGCGCAGATGCACATGGATATCTACAAGGCCCGGAATCAGCACCTTGTCGCGCGCGTCGATGCAGTTATTGCCAACAAAAGGCAAGTTGTAGCCGATGGCCACAATGCGCTCGCCGGAGACCAGCACATCAGCGTGGATATCGACATTGTTGGCGGGGTCAAGCAACCTTGCGCCGGTGATTAGCGTGTCCATTCGTTTCGTACCCCTCCCTCTGCTAGTAATGCCCAACAAAAATAGCTTTCTCGCCGCAGCAAGAAAGCTAAGGTAGCCCAATAAGAATGGTGGGCGACGTCCTTTCCTGCCTCTCAGGGCACAATTAAAGGAACTATTCGAGAACACACTACTTCAAGGCGGGAGAGTTGTCAACTAGTTTCTAAAACAATTCCTGACCGACCACAGGAACCGTCCCTGTGGTCAGGAATCGTTCCTGTGGTCACGGCGACAATCCTGCGGTTGGGTTATTGACATTTAGATTCTCTCGGTGTAGTC
>QLUC01000006.1 GCA_018725275.1 Bacillota bacterium
CACCGGCCAGGCCCTGCGAAACCATAATAAATGCGGCCCCCACCTTAACATAGGAAGCGACTACCCATAGCGGATACATGAACATCTCTACCCCCTCAAGAAAGAACCCCGGCTGCGCAACTTGTATGAGAACGGCTGTGGGATAGAGGTAGCTCGCGGTGACCCCGCGGCCCAAGACTCCTACGGTCATCATGGTGAGAAAGGCCAGTGAAAAGCCAGCTCCCCCTCCAAATTAAACGTCCGGCCTTGTCCTCAGGCACATGGACAACCTGCTCTGCTATATGCAGGATGCCTTGTGCCCCGCCGTGTCTTTGCAGAGGTCCAATAATCGACTCACTAATGAGGGCTAGATTAGTTTAGCTCCCTTACAGGCACAGGTTTTCGCATCTTGCGTGTGGTTTTCTGCATACACCCCACTTACCCTCTAATATATATTTCTCCGCTGGGACAAAGTGTATACTTCGCCATCCTCCAGCTGTGGTCTTAACCTAGGTGATATTTTTCACTAACAAGTGTGAGTCTTTTCACTTGAACTCATTAACTTCTCTGCTCGATTCTTATTAAGGGGTGCACCAACTGTATCAAGCATTGTCCCACCGAGGCCATCAGGGTGCGTGACCCATTGTTGCCGCTAGATACCCCTATGGAGCTCGCTGCACAACTGGCCAAGGCAAGAGCTGCCGCCACATTGCCAAAACAAAAATTGCGCGTGGGTGCCTTCTTTATCACCCCCTGCCCAGCCAAGACCACTGCCGTGTACCAACCGGAAGGCAACAACTCCCACGTGGATGGCACTATCTCTATTGCCGAGATCTACGGACCATTGTTACACCTCCTGCCCAACGGCGACTCCCTCGCGCCCGTTAAAGCCAGTCGACATGGCCTAGGCTGGGCACTTCCGGGGGGAGAGGGCTTGGCCGTGGCCGAACGTTCACAGCTTTGTGTAGCGGGCATCCATGAGGTGTGCGTCTTACTGGAGGAACTAGAGCAGGGACGCCTCGAGGGCGTGCACTATATCGAGGCGCAGTCCTGCCCGGGTGGCTGCCTAGGTGGCCCGCTGACCGTGGTCAATAGTAGTGGAACGGGGGCAATCTCCCTAATACGAGGAATTTCTTAAACGCCCTTTGGGGCGGAAATCGCACGAATTGCTCCACACCATTACACGCCCCGCACTAAGTAACCTCTTCACGCTATGGGTCTGTCACTGGGCATGGGTAGACAGCGAGAGAAAGTCAGGCGTGACACGTAGCTGTGGTGCACATTTAGGTACTTGGCCACTTCCGCAACAGGGACCGAGTTCTCAAGCACGGCACAGGCGATGAGGTGGCGCCTGGCCTCGACTACCTTCGGCGCGCGCCCCTTGCCGCGCATGCGGCGATGGCGTCAAGCAGTACCGGCAATTGATGAAGATAGGTGATTAGGGTGAGCAGCCTCCTATCGGCGTGACAGGCAGTCCGCTCATATGGTGGAACATTGATTTCGTCACTACGGGGCCAGCGACTGTGCCAAGAGGCAGACTGGCAGTTTAACAAAAGAGAAACAGCTTTGTCGCACCCCACGCTGTCACTTTCGAGGACGAGATGAATCTGCTATTCTAATAAGACATAGGCATAGATACGAAAGCCGCTAACCGCCCTATTTACTGCCAACACATTGAGCAATTCTTGTTTGAGGCGGTTTGAAGTCAGCGTCATGCTTTGCCGCTCGCCCGACAACACCAAGTAGTAAACAGCCTGCCCCTTCACCAATATCCCTCCACGCCGAACTTTAGGATATGAGTTATACGCCATGAATCCCTATTCCTAGCGTGAAGTTTCTTTGGTAACTAAAAACTTTTCCCTATTTTTCGACAACCGTAGTATATTTTGGCGAGGTAGGTCGAAATTTCGTTATTCGCCGGAAGTCGGTCGGCGTTTGAGCTTGCTGAGCAGGTCTTTGGCCTCCCGACGCCGCTCCTCCTCTAATGACTTATTCGCAACAATGCAGAACTCCAAGACCATGCCTTCCCTTACCGGCGGTAAGTATTCTAGCGGGAACGGAGTTTCTATCTCTCTGCCGCCTACCAAGAGGACTGCGATATCGCCGGCGATGCGGTCTACAACGGCCACAATCTTCATACGCATCTCCCTTATCTCGTTCTTCGCTGTGTTTTTATGGAGAATTTCGCTCCGTCGGTACGAAGCACCACTGTCCCGTGCACATCGGTGCGGTAGATGTCCGCCCCACTTTCGCGCAGTCGAGCGAGCACAGATTCTGCTGGATGCCCATAAGGATTCCCCTGGCCAACGGAAATAATGGCCACCTGCGGGCGCACCATCTGCAAAAAGGCCCTCGTGCTGGAGGTACTGCTGCCGTGGTGTCCTACCTTAAGAATTCGCGCGGCGATTCCCCCTGCCGCTACGAGGTCCCTTTCTGCCCTTTCTTCCATGTCTCCCGTAAGCAGTAACGACACCTGTTCTGCTGTGACTAATGCTACTACCGAGCCATCGTTCAGACCATCGTAGGCCTGGCGTGGACCAATGACCCTAAGCGTAACCCCCGCGGCAAGTTCGACAACTTGAGCACTCGGAGTTTCAAACGGAATTTTTTTGTCATCTACCAGCCTGAGGTAGTTTAGAAATGTTTGCGAGGTATGTACTTGCCCTGAGTCGATAATGCGCCGCACGGGAAAGCTGGCCAAGACAGCAGCAAGCCCGCCGATATGGTCGGCATGGGGGTGCGTCGCGATCAGAAGGTCAATCGATTGTACCCCCTCTGCCCTGAGATAGGCTACCACACGTTCGCCCATCTCCCTCCCCCCGGCATCAATCAGCACATTCACCTTCCCAGCCTGTAGCAAGATACTATCACCCTGACCAACGTCAATGAAATGCGCGGTGAGTATGGGCTGGGGGATAGCTCGACTCTGGCAGGCCACGAGAAATATCCCCAAAACAAGGGCCAACAAACCCAGCATTAACCGCCTTCGGTTCATCGCACACCCCTCCCATCGCCTTTACTTCAACATAGCTTCATACCAAAAAAACCAATAATCCCACCGAAATTTATAAAAAACACCAGGATAGCCCTGGTGTTAATTTCTTATGGTGTTCCGAGGTGGGACTTGAACCCACATGGTCTCCCATACGCCCCTCAAACGTACGCGTCTGCCAGTTCCGCCACTCGGACATTGTACTACTGGAAAGGAGAGTGGTGCCGAAGGTGGGATTTGAACCCACACGAGCGTAATGCTCACTGCGCCCTGAACGCAGCGCGTCTGCCAGTTCCACCACTTCGGCATTTACCGCCGATACTTATCTTACAAGCAATCCTCTCTAGTGTCAAGGACAAAATACTGCGTGACTTGAATCACATTTCCCCGTTGACAGTGACCGCTATCGCTATCTGGCGTATAGTCCGCGATAAATGTTGTAGACCCGCAACACGCGCCACACATAGTGGCGCGTCTCAGGAAAAGGTATCTGAGCGATATCGTCAATTTGACCAGACCATGTTTTTTCATACAACCAATTGCGCACATTACCACGCCCGCCATTGTAAGCGGCCAAAACCACAGCCAGTCGGCCGTCAAATTGGTCATGGAGGTTTCTTAAGTACCAAGTACCCAATTTGACATTGATGGCTGGTTCAAAGAGTTGCTCTTCGTTAAAATCATGCCTGCCGATTTGCTCGGCAACCCAATGTCCTGTTGCCGGCATAATCTGCATCAGACCCCGTGCGCCCTTAGGGGAAAGCGCATTTTTGCGAAAACTGCTTTCTACTCTAATAACCGCGGCCACAAGCAAGGGGTCAAGCCCGTTAGCTCTCGCGTTTTCCTCGATAATCTCCCGATAAGCATACGGATAGACCAGCTGCCACAGCGTCGGAGCCAAGAAGACTGCGCCGACCACGAGAACCAAGATGCTTACCAAAAGCATTGTATAGCGCTGCACGCCTAGTTTCCGCCTCCGCAAATGTTTCTGTAATAACCCTGTACTTGTGCTTTGGTCGCTTCGATAGAGGTGTCAGTATCGACCACTCGGTGTGCCTTTTTTACTTTCTCGGCCAGGGGCATCTGCGCCGCAATTCGCGCCATCGCCTCGTCCCGCGTAAAACCACGCTCCATCACGCGCTGCAGCTGTTTTTCATACGAGCAGAAGACGACCCAGACCTCATCCACCAGGGAATCTAGTCCCGCTTCTATCAACAATGGCACTTCAAAGACAACTGCGCAGTGG
Organism: Bacillota bacterium; assembly: GCA_018725275.1. GTDB lineage: Bacteria > Bacillota > UBA994 > UBA994 > UBA994 > BS524. Next base: position 4,218 of record QLUC01000006.1, read on the forward strand.
CCGAACGCCTTTAACGCCAAGTATTTGTCCCACATGTCGTTCCATATTGCCTGATGGGTAAAGCCCTCAAGCGCTATACGCTCGGCGCGATCTTTAAAGACAATGGCGCCTAGCTTGGCCCTGTCAATTGACCCATCTTGGCACAATATACTGCTGCCAAAATGCACTACTACTTCGTTATAGACCGACCTACCTTTTTTCATCAATTCTCGGGCCACTTTGTCTGCATCTACCACCGCCACGCCAATCTCCGCCAACATGCGGGCAACTGTTGTCTTACCCGCGCCAATGCCCCCGGTGAGACCGATCAGTATAGTCATGCTCTCTCCCGTTCCTCTCAAACCCTCTCACCTTACCATGCGCCAACATCCCAAAACAATTAACATAACCCCGGGTAACATGGTGAGCACTTTCTCCGAAACAACATGGCTCAACTTCGCACCAAAGCTGATGCCGACGCTGAGGGCCACAATCTTAGAGACACCTACGTATAAGGAACTCATGACCGGAGCTAGCCCCGCCATTCCCGCTCCCGCCCCCGCCCCAAGAGAGTCAAGGGCTAGGGCCAAACCCAAGACGATGGCTTCCCGAATGCTGATTTCACCGGAACGATCATGGTCAGCAAGGAGTGGGTCTCGCCATACCTCGACCACCTTAAGACCCCACTGACCGCTCGGTGACTTGTCATTTTTTTTAGGAGGAAAGAGCAGCAGTAACCCCAACATCACGAGAAGGGAAGCCCCTATGTTCTCTGCAAGTCCAGCTACGGTCGCTCTGCGCAAAGCCTCGCCCAGTGACATTGATACATACATGACGCAGGCTGAGGTCAAGCCAACGAGACAAACCAAACTGACGGGTATCTTCACCTTGCGAAGTCCAAGCGTAGAGCCGGCAATTAAGCCGTCAAGACTAACAATGAGGGCCAATACTAGGATGGCCATTAAATCTACTCTCCTCGCCCAAGAATACCTTACATTCTATGGACTAAGGAGGGTGGCTGTGCCTTTAGATTTGGCAATGCGGGCAAAGATGCGTACTCCTCCCGGCGACCACAAGGCGCAAAAGAGGTGTATCACACAGCCGGCAAAGGCCATCTGTACGCCCGTAAACTTTAAGCTCTGTTTGGAAGGTGCCCCGGAACCCTGAACCATCTACATAATCCCGCACCGATGTGCCGCGCAGCTCTATGGCCCTCGTCAAAAGAGCCTGCAAGGCAAAGTGCAATGCGGCTAGTTCTCGCGGCGTTAGTGTAGATGCCACCCGCTCGGGATGTATGCCAGCGGCAAAAAGCGCCTCATCAGCATAGATATTGCCTATCCCAGCTATGATGTGCTGGTTAAGGAGCACGGCCTTTATCTTGCCCCGCCTAAGGCTGAGCATTGTGCCCAATTGCTCGACCGTAAAATCCGGCGACAAGGGCTCCACACCCAATCTGTCAATCCCAGCCACCCGCCCTATCTCGCCATCGGGGGCCAAGAACCAGGCACCGAACTGACGCGTGTCAGTGTAGCGCAGCTCCTTGTCTGAGGAGAAGTGTAGCACCACGTGGGTATGGGCGGGGCGCGGGACTTCGCTCGCACAGAACCTTAACTGGCCGGTCATACGCAGGTGCACCACCAAGGTATAGCCCCGGGACAGTTTAAAAATGAGGTACTTCCCCCGGCGCCCTATTTCCCTGATGGTCCGCCCCTTTAGTTGGGCCTGAAAATCATCGGTGGCCATATTCTTCACTAATTTAGGAAGAGTGACTTGGCTACCCTCGATTGTTAGCCCTTGGAGATAAGGCGTAAGGCTTTGGCGAATGGTCTCAACTTCAGGCAGCTCAGGCATGTTGACCGCCGCTCGTGCCAGATTTCAAGGGGCTGAGGTCGTACCAATTGACCCCTACCTTAAAATCTACCGCCAGGTGCACGCTGAGCGTGAGCGCTGTCTCCATCGCCTCGCGCATTAGGGGCTGTAGGATGCTAAGCTCTTCTTCCGTAGTTTCAAAAACAAGCTCATCGTGCACTGACAGTATCATGTGCGAGAGCAAGGCATTTTGCTTTAGGCTATGCTGAATTGACACCATGGCAATCTTAATTAAATCGGCCGCAGTACCCTGTATTGGCGTATTCATAGCAGTGCGCTCGGCAAAAGACCGCAGCGTAAAATTCTTGCTGTTGATGTCTGGAAGAAAACGCCGCCGATTAAGAAGCGTCGTCACAAAGCCTGTCGAGCGAGCCTCTAGAATGGTGCGCTCAATATATTCTTTCACGCCATGGTATCGCCTAAAGTAATTATCAATATACTCACGTGCTTCCGCCCTAGTAACCTTGATGTCCTTCGCCAAGCCGTAGTCACTGATGCCATAGACTATGCCAAAGTTGACGGCCTTAGCCCTCGCTCGCATACCGGGCGTCACTTCTTCTAGACTGACGCCAAAAACTTCAGCGGCGGTGCGGCGGTGAATGTCCTCTCCTTGCCTGAAGGCCTCGAGCAAGATCGCATCTTGCGACAAATGCGCCAAGATGCGCAGTTCGACTTGCGAATAGTCAGCGGTCAAGATACGGGTAAAGCCTGGGCCGGGCGTAAAAGCCCTGCGGATTAAGCGTCCCTCAGGCAGTCGCATAGGAATATTTTGCAAATTTGGCTCGGTGCTGCTGAGGCGCCCGGTGACCGCCACCGTTTGGTTATAGGTGGTATGGATTTTGCCGCTCGGAGTGATGACCTTTTGCAGCCCTTCTAAATAAGTAGACTGCAATTTGGCGAGGGTGCGAAAATCTAGAATCTTACTTACCAAAGGGTGCTGATCAGCCAAAATCTCTAGCACTTCGGCATCGGTAGAGTAACCGGTCTTGGTCTTTTTCTGCACCGGCAAACCTAGCTTTTCAAACAGAATAAACCCTAATTGCTTGGGAGAGCTGATGTTAAACTCTTCTCCCGCTAAAGCATGTATCTCTCGTACTATTATTTGCAGCCGCGCCTCAGTTTCCGCAGCCATCGTTTTTAACACATCTTTGTCTACGGCAACGCCCAAAACTTCCATGTCGGCCAAAACGCGGCTTAACGGCAGCTCTACCTCTTGGTAAAGTTGCCAAAGATTTTTCTCAACAAGTTGCTCGGCCAACACTTGCTGTAGCTTAAGCAGCGCTAAGGCCTCGGCCGGCCCTTCTTCCACTGTCTTCCCCAAATAACTTTCAGCGAGTTCTCTGATCGGGTAGCCTGCCTTGGTTGGGTCAAGCAAGTACGCGGCGAGCTCCACGTCGAATACATCCGGTCCGAAATTAATGCCCCGCTTTAAAAATTCGAGCAAGAGCTCTTTGTAGCCGCTCACTACCCATTTGCAGCGCGCATCGGCAAAAAAACCCACTACTTCTTCAGGGAGAAGGCCCTCTTTAGCTTCAATAACTATAACATTCTCTTTCGTGGCCAAGATGTACTTAGTGGGCGTGGGCTTCAAAAAAGCAACCGGGGAGGCGTATGAAGTTAGGCTCTGGAAAAACACGGCGGGGTCTTCAGTGTTTTTCACCATGCTTTCCGTGCCGGAGATAGCCCGATTAGAATCAGAAAATTCTACTTTTTTCTGTGGTTCTATCTTTGCAGCTAGGCTGTTCAGCTCTAAATCGCGGTAAAAACGGGACAACCGTGGAATATCTGGCTGCAGCGGTGTATAGCAAGCGAAATCAACGTCCAGGGGGATATCTCTCACAATAGTAGCGAGAAACTTACTGAGAAACGCATCGTCCCGCCCGGCCGAAAGTAGCTCCAACAGCCTTGCTTTGCTGATGCTAGATAAATTATCATACACGCCTTCAACGCTCTTAAACTCCTGCACTAAGGCCAAGGCAGTCTTCTCCCCGACGCCTTTGACCCCTTTAATATTGTCTGATGCGTCTCCCATAAAAGCTTTGAGGTCAATGAGTTGCCGAGGATTCAGACCGTATTTATCGAGCACCTCTTTCTCGCCGACCAGCTCCGTATCTGTCACGCCCCGCTTAGTCAAGAGAACCTTGATGCGTGGGCTGATTAATTGCAGGCTGTCGCGGTCGCTGGTAACAATGACGCTGTCGATGCCGGCATTTTCTGCCAAGCGCGTCAGTGTGCCAATGACATCATCCGCCTCGTGCCCATCAACTTCAAAAATGCTCACTCCGTAAGCCAGGAGCATTTCTTTGATAAAATCTATTTGCAGGCGCAGCTCGTCAGGAATTTTGTCGCGCTGAGCTTTGTACTCAGGGTATCGCTCCAGCCTAACGGTTGGTTTACCGCGGTCGAATGAGGCCACAATATAGTCCGGTTTGTGCTGGTCCATGAGCTTTTGGAGCATGAGCGCAAAGCCATACACCGCATTAGTTGGCCGCCCGTCTTTGGTAGATAAAGCGGCGTCTATAGCATAAAACGCCCGAAAAGCCAACGCATGTCCATCGAGTAAAAACAACCGCGGCATAATCTCACCATCCTACATCTTCACTACAGCTAGTATACTACAAACACCCCCGCCCATGGGGGCGAACCCTGTAATGGTGATGCCGCACGCGCTCCTTCTGGCAGGAGATAGGGCTATAACAGAGAATATTACCTTTAATTCCAATGCAAAAAGTCACTTTTCAAACTAGCGCCCATGATTTCTCGCTGGCTGGTGACCTTGCTCGATGTCCAAAAATTTTGGTTTGAAGGAGAGCATCTATGTACTACTTAGGCTTAGATTTGGGCGGCACTAAAATGGAAGCGGCGGTGATAAGCGAACGCGGCTTGCTAATAAGTTCAGAACGAGTTTTAACGCACGCCCAGGAAGGTAGCGCCGCGGTTTTAGAGAGAATGTTTGTTTTACTAGATGCTGTTCTCTCTGCTGCACACCTCGAGGCAAAACAAATCAGCGGCCTCGGGGGTGGCATCATCCTTGATGGCAGACTCCATAATGGGGCTACCGGCTCGGCAGGTGAGGTCGGGCACATGGTGCTTCTCCATCACGGAGAGCGCTGCAACTGTGGCAACATTGGCTGCTGGGAAAGCATCAGTTCAGGCCCAGCCATTGCTAAAGAGGCCATGCGGAGAATGCATTGTGGCGAGGAAAGTACGCTTAGCAGTCTGGCTCACCCAGAGAAGGTTACGGCGGAGGATGTGTTCGCCGCGCGGGAAAGGGGCGACCGCCTCGCCATAGAGGTAACCGAACGAGCCCTCTATTTTTTGGGTCTTGGCATAGCTAACTTAGTCAATGCGCTAAATCCAGAAAGAGTGATCCTCGGGGGAGGAGTCGCGGGAGTTGGCGAACTGCTTATAACTAGGGTTAAAAGTGTGGTGGAGCAAGTGGCGTATGGACCGGCAAAAAGTGTTAAAATATTGCCGGCCTCGCTCAAGGCAAAGGCCGGCGTCATTGGAGCAGCAGCTTTGGCGATTGGGCCGGTTTTACCAAACAACACTTTCTGGGTGGGTCAAGAACCGTAATTTTTCCGGTGACTCGAAAATCATCTTATACATGGGCTGATTACTAAACATCCCGAACTCCGGGTAATCTCTTGGCTCTGAGATTTTTTGCTCGGGCAACTCAGCGTAATTTGGGTTGGGTACCCATACGGGTGCCCCGTCTTGCACCACGAGGTAGTAAGCACCACCCTGCAGTTCTTTTATCTCGCCGTAAACGGATGAGAACTCTGCGGCTACCCAGTTGGCCATGACCAAGGGGCAGCTCTTGGCGTTAATTGTAATGTGGCCAAAATCCGGCGGTATGACGACCTTGTCTCCGACTTGCGCCACCATCACCAAGGCTTCTTCAACTGTTCCCGCTTTTGCACCGGGGCGCTGCAACAAGTAGGTTGCCTCGCCATGGAGCACCTCGTACACTTCAGGATATGTGTAGGGGGTACCCCTTTTGACCGGGTGGTAATGTCCCACTGTCTTATTATACTCCCGTCCGATAAGCCCAGGCATAATTACCGTAATGTCATAGCGCAGTCCTAGTGCCGCCAAGGCAACTCTGTCTTCGTTTCTCGCCACATCGCGGTACATATAGTAAAGTTCGGAAAAACCTACGGCGTTGGCCTCAAGGAAAGCATAGCGAGCGTCATCTAAGTAACGACACGCCGGCTCAATAGGCACTAGGCCCTCCCCAAATTGCAGTCGTCCGTCAGACAATTTGACATCTAAATATGCGTATTTTTTTAGGTCAACCATTTTCACATCCCCTGTCCAGGAACCTTTTGTTCCTTTTTATACAGTTTACAGGTCGGGGTCTCCCGAGTGTGCCCCGGAGGGACGGAGTACTGCGACACGCTTCTCTTTGCCGACCGACCAAAGTCCTAGCGCTGACTGAGGAAATAGAGTGCGCCGACGAAGACTAGCGGCCCAAAAGACGCGGCAACCAAAGAACAATCTCCGGGAAGATAATAATTATGAAGAGGCCCAGAGCCTGCAAGGTGATGAACGGCCACACTCCCCGATAAATATCACCCAATGTAACCTCCGGAGGGGCCACCTGTTTTAGATAGAAAATAGAATAGGCAAATGGCGGTGTCAAGAGAGACATTTGCAGATTAACGGCGACCAGTAGGCCAAACCAGAGTGGGTCAAAGCCCAGAGCCGCCGCAATAGGTGTGAAGATGGGGATGACAATCATCAAAATACCCACCCAGCAGAGCAGTTTGCCCAGCACAAATAACAAGAGCATCATCATAAGCAAGACAACGGCCGGACTGCCCCCGGCCAAAGATAGCATCGCATCCTTGGCGACCACTCCCCCTCCAAGGGCGAGAAATACTGCGGTGAACATACTAGCTCCCACTACCAGCCAGAGTATCGTTGATGAAATCTGGAGCGTATGCCTCGCCGCTTCTTGCAATGCACGAAAATTGAGCCTACCCGCTGCTAGTGCCAGTATGGCGGCGCCCAGTGAGCCAGCAGCGGCGGCTTCAACAGGAGCAGCGACGCCGAGAAAAATTGTCCCTAGCACTGCGGCAATCAAAAAGGCGGGTGGAACAAGGGACACGAGGAGGTCGCGCGTAAACGTGACTGGATTAATCGCTTGACGCTCTTCGAGCGGTATAGGGGGTCCAAGCTCTGGTCTTAGATAACACCTAATGGCCACATAGGCGATGTAAAGTGCCGAAAGCAATAGCCCTGGGCCGACGGCTCCTGCAAAGAGGGAAATAATAGGAACACCTGCGGCTAAACCATAGAGAATAAGCATGTTGCTCGGTGGAATGAGGATGCCAAGACTGCCCCCGGCACATATGATACCTGCAGCGAGAGACTTATTGTACCCCGCCTTCAACATGCTCGGCAAGGCCAGGGTGGCCATCATGACGATGGAAGCCCCGATAATGCCTGTTGTCGCCGCCAAGACCGTAGCTAAAATGATGGCCACGATTCCTAACCCACCCCTCATTGAACCCAACAAAATGCGTAGATTCGTGAACAAGCGGTCAGCTACACCGGAGGCCTCCATCATGCAACCCATAAAGACAAAGAGAGGCAAGGCAATCAAGACGTCGCTACTCATCACCCCAAAAATTGCGGAAAGCAAAACATGCACTGCCCGATTGCCCCACATAGCCAGCCCAAATGACAGGCCCAGCCCACCTAACACCGAAGCGACCGGTATGCCCACGCCGATTCCCGCTAGAAGCAAAATAAACATTGCAGCAACCATCAATTCCGGACTCATACCTCACCAGCCTTCGCCAGCTTCTCCACTGCCTCAAGAAGTCCGATTAGTGATTGCATCCCCAACATAAGTAGAGTGACTGGGATGACAGAACGCAGTGGCCACATCAGCGGCCTCCAAACCGTCATAGCAGAGGTCTCACCGATACGCATAGACCACATGACTGCCCGCACTGACGGCATAAATAGAGCTACCGCAATGGCAATCAGGATGAGGTTGTGAATGAGATCTATGATAGCCCGTTGGGATGCCGACATTTTAAAGTTGTAGACCAAGTCTTCGCACGAAATGTGCATTCTTTTTCGGTAGTAATGAGCGACCCCTAACATAAATGAAATCGCAAATAACCATGTCGAGACATCTCTCGCCCACTGCAAGGGGCTCAAAAAGACAAACCGCGCGACAATATCGGCCACCATCACCAGTATAAGGGGATATATCAACCAAGAAACCAGGGACTCTACCGTGTTATTTAGCCAGTCGACGGAGCGAATGAAGAGCCTCTTTGCCTTGGTAGCTGCTTCCATGCTGTACCTCCTATGCTGCATTGAACATACTAAAATTATGGATTAGCTTTTAGGGGGCAAAAGAACACGCGTGACTTTTACCCCCTATTGCACATCATCTCATGATTGTCACAATTGCCCTATAAACGCTCTACCTTCTACTGCCATGGATATAGAGTGTCGCGGAATTGACGGAAGTCCCTGCGGAACTCTTTTTGAGAGTTCCATATTCTAGCAAACATTGGGTCCTTGGCGGATTCTTCCTCAAGTATCTGGTCTAAGGTCGTTCTAAATGCTAGGTTCAACTCATCAGAAACAGGGACAAACGTAATGCCTGCATCCTTCGCCCTTTGCACGGATCCTTGGTCTAGACGCAAAAGTTCACCGTAGGCAGTAAGACTTAGGCGCAAAATACTGTTAGTCACCAGTATTTGCAAGTCTACTGGAAGCTCCTTCCATCTGTCAGAGTTGATGAGGAGGTCATCAGTAATCATTGGGGCACGGGTTCCGGTCATGGCAAACTTAGCCGCCTCGTGAAAGCCAACAGCTAGGTCCTGTGTCAGCGAGCCAAATTCACCAGCGTCGACGACCTTGGTCATCAAGGCGGGCGGGGTCTCTCCGCCAGGCAAGAAGGTAGCGGCTGCGCCTAGGCGGGTAAAAGTGTCCAAAGAAAAGCCCGCCGCACGCACTTTAAGTCCTCGCAAATCGCTGACCGTTCTGATAGGCTTATGAGCCCATAAGAATATTTCTGGAGTAACGGGGATAGCGGGAGTCCAGTGTATGTTGTACCCCGCGTACATTTCTTTGATCATTTCCCATCCGCCATAATTGAAGAGCCAAGTGTTAAATTCTGCAGCGGTAAGGCCAGGCGTTTGTCCACATGACAGGGCCAACTTAGGACTTATGCCGCGCCAGAAGGGCCCCCACATGATAGCCCCGTCGAGAGCGCCGTTGGCAACGGCATTAAATGTTTCCATCAGAGGAAAGACAGTCCCCACCGGATGGACGACAATATTCAACCGCCCGCCGGAGGCTACCCCGACCTCTTTAGCCCATTCTTGGTAGTACGGCAACATGGGGTGAGCAGAAGGGCCGTGCATTTGGAGTGTCCAATTTATAACCGCCACCTCAGGCTCTGCTTCTCTTAGCCCCAAGACAGGGCCGGTTATCGGACTCACTAAATTGCCAGCGACAAAGGCGATAATGACTAGCACAATCCACAAAACCATCTGTTTGCTTTTCAATGAAATTCCCCCCTTATTCCTACCGTGAATTTCCTTAGTCGTTCAAAATCCTCCTCACTTGTTTAGTAAAATCGTGATGTGTTGATTTTATCATAATATCCTGATTATTAGGTAGCCCATTTTTGAATATTTCATTTTTATTAATTGGCAATTCGTACTGTCTTGTTAAAGTAACAAGCATGGTCTGTGTTTTATCTTCTGCTCGCAAGACTTAAAAGAGCCTCCGTAAATACGGAGGCTCTCGCTAAAACGTCAGGCGAGGTTAATGCTCATGTTCATTAGCGACGCGGTTTTTTATCAGATAATACTGTAGATTTGACCCCTCAGCGAGTTTGGCGTCTATACCAGAGTAAGACCACTGCGCCCCAAGCGACAAAGACTGTGCCGCCCAGAGAGGACGATACCACCAGTAGGGGGGGTGAGGTTTGGTCTTTTTCTATGGCGCTAGCGCTCGAAAACACGCGGGGCGCAATTTGTGTTTCTATCATGGCGTCCTCAGGGGTGGCCTCTTGACCCAAGAAGTGGCCGGGCCACATATTAATGCTCGCTACCGTTACGACGATGGCCGCGGCCACCGGCACCAGGCGTGGCACAAAGAACTTCCATGGATTCTTTGGAGCAACTTGCCTGACCGCCGTCAAAATCCGGTGCTGCAAGGCTGCCGGAGGATAAACCTGGGGCAAAGCAACGAGCGCCAGCTGGTCGAGGGTGATCTCTGCGATTAGCTGGCGACAATCAGCACAAGCGGCGAGATGCGCTCGCCATGCTTCCTCAGTATGAGGGGGCAGCAACCCATCCAAAATGTCGCAAAGATTGTCTTTGACCCAACTGCAATTCATGGTTCTACCCTCCCCTTTGTACTTTTAGACGTTCGGTAGGCTTACCTTGTTCCGCAACAATCAGCTTTTCTCGCAGTGCTATCCGGGCACGACTCAACCGCGACTTCACGGTACCGATGTTAAGAGCGAGTATTTGGGCCATTTCTTCGTATGACAGGCCCTCGATGTCCCTCATGATGAGCACTAGCCTGTGTTCACTGGTGATCATCGCGAGCGCCTGCTCTATTTCGGCAATGCGCTCCATGCGCAACAATTGTTCCTCCGGTGTGTCCTCTCGTTTGCCACTGATTTCTAAAGCATGCTCCCCCTCGTCCGTGGTCAACAAAGCATCGGTATTGAGCGCTACTTTGGGGCGGCGCTGACGCTTACGCAACTCATCAATGACGACATTGTTCACAATGCGGTGTATCCAGGTGCCAAGAGAACTGTCACCTTTAAAGCTCTTCAGAGCACGAAAAACACGAACAAAGCTTTCTTGAGTGAGGTCCAGACTATCTTCGCGGTCGCCAGTCATGCGGAAAGCGACGTTGTACACTCTTTGCTGATATTTTTCTACAATAGCAGCAAAAGCTTCGGCATCTCCACCGAGGCTCTTACGGACTAAATCTAATTCATCGGCATTAGAGCGCATTACATGTCACGCCTCCTCAATCCCCTTTGATATAGACGCTGTAGCTAGGATGAAAGTTCCTTTTAGATTATATCAGCCTTTAAGAGAAAAAGAACATCAGAGGCGCACTCTGATGCCCGGAGATAATGGCCTTGGGTAATTAATTAGTGTCTTTGACTAATAGCGATTAGGCCGCTTGCTGCTTCCCAGGAGACGGTGAGCGGCAAGCGTCTTATTTCTCGCAGACAGATAAATGTCTGCGAACCAATGGTCATCCCGACCAGAGCTACTCCCCCCACGTGTATTCTGCCATTTGCGCCAAGGGTAAACACGAGCCCCAAAGACGAGCCTAACGCCGCCATCTCCACCATTGGGCCATGCTCGGAGTGCCAGAAAATGTTGTTGTAGCCTACGAAAGTTCCATCGACAACCAACCGCGAGACCGAAAAATCTAGCGTGTTGCGAAGAGCGTCGAAAAAGTACCCTCTCCCAGCCACCTCTTCGATTAGCCGCGCCGCCAAAAAGACCCCTGCCCCGACCTGTTGAAGCTCTGCAGCTATAAGTCTTCTTTCACCGAGAAAGTGCTCGCCATCCCTATGCTGGTAACTGACACCGAGCATCCTTTCCATAGTCTGCATCGGCAAGAAGAATTGCCCATCGATATTTAGTGCCCCTACGGCTACTAAGGCGTGGTTATTTTGCACTGAAGGGTTGCCACTGAGGATATGCGAGCCAGCGAACGGCTGCTGCAAGAGCTGCTATATCCACCTATTAAGAGGGATCGCAACGCGCGCGGCGGCGGCACTTAGCGCAGAGTTCCAATCTGGTATGCGACGATAGACATCGAAATTTACCTCCAAGAAGGCTTCCCCCGTAGTCGGGTCGATGAGCTCGCGAATGGGTTCATAGAGAATGGTCACGGGGACGCGCCTACCCCTTGGCAATCTATCAAACAGCCTCTCAATATCGCTGTTCCTCATGCGCATGCACCCTAGGGAAACTGGCGTGCCGATAGAGGAGGGGGCATTGGTGCCATGTATACCATAGCCGTTGTGGTAGGGTATCTCTACTACCTGCCCTGCTCTCACCGGTGTTCCAGAGCGCAGATTGTTCGCCCGGAAAATTTCGTTCACCGTCGTACCGTACTGCCTAGCCAAGGCCTCCCAAGTCTGGCGGCCTGTTAAAACCACCTTATCGATTTTCATGAGCCCGAGCCACCTAGTTCCGAGCGGATTGTTCGGTCCGGGAGGCACAAGTTGCCTCGTGCGTGGGTTTCGCCAAGTAGGGTGACTAACCATCTGGAATATCTCGAAACGCCGCACATCGCTTGACGTTGGCGTAGGAGTGCGGATGTGACCAATGGAGATGTCATATATTCCCACTCTGTCCTGGCCGATGTAGTGGTAAAGCCGATAGGCAGGCAAATTGATGATGATGCTATGGGCTGAGGGCAGCGCCCGCGCTACACTCCCAAGATGGGCGACCAACAACACAACGACCATGGCCATCGCCACTATACGCCAGCGCAACATACAGACCCCTCCTTGTTCTTACCTGGGTAGTATATGCCAAATGGGTAGGATACTTGCGTTGCGGCCATTTCAATCGCTTTATTACAATTTTATTAAGTTTCATACTATTACATTCTTTGAAACAGTTCATTTTGCTACAATTATTAGAAGAGAGGGGGTGCCATTGAATCAAAGAACGTAGTGGCAAGACAGATGGGAACCGCTCACTCGACCGTAGTATAAAAAATGGGGGGATGTTGCTTTGAGTAAACGCATTTTGGTCGGCGCACTGGTAGTAGCAATGGTCGTAACACTGTTTGGCGGGCTTTCCTTCGTCCAAGCCAATGCTCCTTGGCGCGTACTCATCAACGGGGCACCACTGACCATGGATGTTTTGCCCGTCGTTCAAAACGGGCGCACCCTAGTTCCCATGCGTGCCATTTTTGAATCTCTTGGTGCCCAGGTCCATTGGGACGATGCAACCAGTACGGTTACCGCTTATCGCCGCGAGGCAGCCATAGCGCTCCAAATCGGCAATCGCACCGCCTGGGTTAACGGACCGTCACGGCAACTTGATGTTCCGCCTATTATTGTGGGCGGCCGCACCATGGTGCCGCTCCGCTTCGTCGCTGAGGCCCTTGGCGCCACTGTAGGCTGGGATGGAGCAGTGACGGTCACGGTCACTCACACCCCCTATGTCGCCCCTCGCGTGGGTGGCAACATTGTCTTTGGCTCGACAGCCGACCCAGTGATTCTAAACCCCATCCTTTCCACTGATACCGCCTCCGCTGCGGTACATGGTCGCACCAACTGGGGCCTTGTACGGCTCAACGAACAGCAGGAACCAATGAATGCTATTGCCGACCGCTGGAGCTGGGACCCAGCCACCCTTACCTGGCGCTTCTGGCTTAACCCTAACGCCAAGTGGCAGGATGGGGTGCCGGTTACCGCCCGCGACGTCAAATTTACCTTTGACAGCATAATACATGCGGACTACGATGGACCCCGTCGCGGTGCAGTACGCCAGGTGCAAGAAATAGTTGCCGTAAGCGACCGCATCGTCGATTTTAAAATGCGCCAAGTGGACGCGCCTTTCTTGTTTAACATAGGCCTTGGCCTGCTGCCGCACCATGTGCTGGGCGCGGTTCCCGTCAGAGAACTTAGGGCACACGCCTTTAACCGCAATCCACTCGCTAACGGTCCATATCTTTTGACGCGCTGGGTCTCTGGCCAGTTTGTCGAAATGACCCGTAACCCTAATTTCTTTCAATCTCCGCGCCCCTACATTCAGTCGGTTGTCTTTAGGAACTACCCGGACATCAATGTCATGCAAGCTGCCTGGGAAAATGGCGACATCGACTGGTTTGGCGCCCTCCTCACTGACCACATCACCCGCATTCAACGAGAGCACGCCCACAGAGCGTACTTCAGAGAAGTGCCCACCCATGCCTATGACTATGTCTCAATAAACTTAGAGCATCCTATCTTGAGCGACCGCCGAGTACGCGAGGCACTATTGGTAGGCATTGATCGGCCGGCCCTAGTGAGGACCATCCTCGATGAACGCGGCAGAGTCATTCACTCTCACCAACTGCCCACCTCTTGGGCTTTTGGCGCAGCAGGACTCAACCTCTATGAGCACAGCGCCGTTCGAGCGCGTCAACTGCTTGATGCCGCAGGCTGGCGCGTGCCGGCGGGAAGCCGAGACGGAGTGCGCATGAAAGACGGCCAACGTCTGACCCTGCGCCTAAAAACTAACTCCGGCAACACTATCCGCATGGACACTGTAACCTTAATGACTAGCTACTGGAAACGCATTGGAGTCGAGGCAACCGAAGAAATACTCGAATGGTCGGTCTTGCTCGATCGCTGGGAACATGGTCGCTTTGATTTGGTCGTCAGTGGTTGGTCCCTCGGTATCGACCCCGATGTGTTTAGTTTCTTCCACTCCTCACAAGCCGCAAGGAACCCAGCCGGCAGAACCCTTGGATTTAATGACCCACAGTTTCGCAACACCGAGGTTGACCGTCTGATCGATGCTGGACGCGCCACCTTAGACGTCGCCGAGCGCCGCCGTATCTACCATCAGATTGACGTCATCCTCAACCGTGAGCTACCCTATTTTTGGCTCTTCCAGCGCACTGTAGTCACTGCCATCGCCAACCGTGTGCAGGGCGTTATTTGGTCACCTACCGGCGCGGTTCATCCCGAACGATGGTTTGTTCGTCACTAAATTAGGCCCTAGCTCCATAGGCACCACTACCGGCAAGAGCGCCTGTCGCATACCTATTCGTGCATGAGCATAACCATACAAACAAGCCTGTGGCAAATATTCAACCTGCTACAGGTCTTTTCTTTTTTCTTGATTTATGAGATACTAGCGTTGTGAAAAAATATACTCCGCTTGCTTGATTGTTTCTTTGCGAAATTTATAATCTTTGCAGGATTAACAAGGCAGAGGTAGTATATAAGTATCTCAAGGAGTCGCGCCCTGCCTCGGACAGAGAACGCCCGCGGGTCGCGATTCCGCATTTAGAAGGGGAGGTTTGTTGATGTCCAGAAAGTACATAGGTATCCTAGTCGTGACAGCACTTTTGTTCGGCAGTCTCTTGGGATCTGGCGCATTGCCGGTCAATGCGGCAATCCGCATTGCTGTCACCATCGACGGCAGGCCCTTGGTGACCGACGTTGCCCCCGAAATACGCAACGGCCGCACCTTGGTGCCATTCCGCGCCATCTTTGAGTCCCTAGGAGCAAGGGTCGAATGGGATGAAAGGACTAATACTGTACGCGGCACCAAGGGCCATATTACCGTAACTTTGCCCATAGGCCAGAGACTGGCCTATGTCAATGGTGCCCCGGTGAACATTGACGTCGCACCGCAAATTATCAGTGGCCGGACCATGGTGCCCGGGCGTTTCGTCGCTGAAACACTGGGGAGCACCGTAGAATGGAACGCGGCTACTAATACCGTAGCCATAAGGTCCTTGGTGGAGCCGCGCGTTGGCGGCGAAATGGTCTATGCCCTCGCTGGCGACCCCACCACCTTAAACCCCCTGCTCAGCACCGATAGCGCGAGCAACTTCGTCATCAGCATGATTCACAGCGGCCTGCTTCGCACCAATGAGCGCTTAGAAATCATTGGCGACCTAGCCGAAGAATGGTCGGTCTCTGCGGACAATTTAACCCTTACTTTCCGCATTCGGCGTGGGGTTATGTGGCACGACGGCCGGCCCCTCACCGCCGCAGACATCAAGTTCACCTACGACACCATCATGCACCCCGACTACACTGGCGTGCGTAGGCGCGACTTTAGAGCGGTGCGCGAAATCACCACTCCTGATGACCACACCTTGGTCCTGCGCCTGAGCGAAATTGATTCCTCCTTGCTCAGCAAGCTCTTCATCGGCATCATCCCACGCCACATCTTCCAAGGCCACCCTGTGGCTAGACTGCGGGAGCACCCCAACAGCCGCAGTCCCATCGGCACCGGCCCGTATCATTTTGGTAGCTGGCTACCAGGGCAACAGGTTGTCTTAAACAGAAACCCGAACTACTTCTGGGCGGGTCAGGAACCATACATTCAGCGCGTCAGATTCCGCATCATCCCCGATACGCAGGCTCAGCTTGTGGCCCTAGAAGCCGGGCAAATAGACTGGATGGGCTCCATTCCCGTAGATGACATCGAACGCGTACGGAGAACCCATGCCACGAGGCTGCAATTTAGAGAAGTCAAACAAAATGGCTACTGGTACATCGGTATGAAGCAAGACCACCCCATCTTCAGAGAGCTCCGGGTGCGCCAAGCTCTCATGTACTCGCTAGACCGCCCGGGGATGGTGCAAACACTCTTCAAGGGTTACGGCACCGTGATTCATGGCGATAAACCCCCCGTATCTTGGGCCCACAACCCCAACCTCTACACCTATCCCCACAACCCAGCCAAAGCGAGACAGCTACTCGAGCAAGCTGGTTGGAACCGCATCGGAGCAGACGGCATCCGCATGAACGCCGCTGGCCAACGTCTGTCTTTCGAACTGATTAGCGCTTCGGGGGACCAGACTCGCGAAAATATGCTCAACATCATCAGAAACCAGTGGCGCGCCGTGGGGGTAGATATGAGGATCGAACTCATCGAAATCTCCGTTTACTTCGGCAAACTCGACACCGGACAGTTTGAAATCTACCAGTGGGGCTGGAATTTGGGCATTGACCCCGACAACTTCATCTTCTTCCACTCCTCCTCAGGGTTTAACGCCGAAGGCACTCTCATGGGCTTCAACGACGTAGGTTACTCGAACCCCGCCGTA
Source organism: Bacillota bacterium (assembly GCA_018725275.1). Lineage (GTDB taxonomy): Bacteria > Bacillota > UBA994 > UBA994 > UBA994 > BS524. The sequence continues at coordinate 20,877 of QLUC01000006.1, forward strand.
GACAGGCTCATCGAAAGAGGTCGCGCCACCTTCAACCAAGAGGAGCGCCGCAAAATCTACTGGGAAATCCAAGAGATTTTAAACCGCGACCTCCCCTACGTCTTCCTCTACAACCGCAACAACATCGCTGCTCACGTCAATCGCATCAGAGGGATTGTCTGGACGGAAATAGGCACCACCTTCTTTGAAAAATGGTTCATTGACCCAGCAACGCTGCGGTAAAGCCAAACCGTCTGTAACGGGCAGGGAGCGTCCCTGCCCGTTACTATGATAATTTATTCTGCGAGGAAAGGGTGTTGTACTTGCTTGGGTATATCACACGACGTTTTTCACAAATGCTCATTCTCCTCGTTGGCATAAGCATCGTTTCTTTTGCCATCATGCATATCGCTCCCGGCGACCCAGTCGACCTGATGACCGACCGCCTGGCCACGGCCGAAGAAAAGGCGCGCATAGCCGCCATCTATGGCTTTGATCAACCCATCCCCGTACAATACCTCATTTGGGCGAGCCAAGTCGTCCAGGGCAATTTTGGGCGCTCCTTTGTTACCGGCGAGAGAGTTTTTGACATGATTGTCGCGCGCTTACCGGCAACTCTGTTTTTAAATTTCCTGACCCTCATCATAATCTATGCCCTGTCCATCCCCATCGGCATTATCTCGGCAGTCAAGCAGTACTCGTGGTTTGACCATGTCGTCACCTTTTACGCTTTTCTCGGCCAGTCCATGCCCCAATTTTGGCTGGCGCTACTACTGCTCTTCTATGTGGGGTTGAGATTTCCATTCATCCAGACAGCCGGTATGTCGAGCTATGGCGTGACGGTCGCGACCGAGGGGCTTTGGGCTGTCATTGTGGATCGGTCGCGTTACCTCATTTTGCCACTTACCGTGGTCACTTTTAGCAACCTTGCCAGCATCACCCGTTACATGCGGGCCAGTATGCTCGATGTAATTAACCAGGATTATGTGCGCACCGCCCAAGCCAAGGGCCTAGCGCCAAAAATAGTTATTCTCAAGCATGCTTTCCGCAATGCTCTGCTCCCCCTCGTGACCATGATGGGGTTTGAACTCCCTATTCTCTTCAGCGGCTCCGTCATCATCGAAACGATTTTTGCCTGGCCGGGCGTGGGTCTACTCAGTTGGAATGCAGTAATGCAGCGCGATTACCAAGTGATCATGGCTTTTAATGTCCTCGGTGCTTCCATGATGGTACTGGGCTCCTTCCTTGCCGATATGCTCTACCTAGTGGTCGACCCCCGGATTAAGTATAACTAGAGGTGGTGTAGAAATGGATGCTAGACTGATGCCCAAAGAAGAGTCCTATGCCCAGATGGTATGGCGCCGTTTTAGACACCACAAACTGGCAATGATTAGCCTTGGTGTGCTCATTGTACTCTACAGCATGGCCATCTTGGCCCCCTGGGTCACCCCATATCATTACGACCATATGGATTTTGACAAAATAAGTCAGCCACCCTCTCTTGAGCACTGGTTTGGCACCGACCGCATTGGCGCCGACCTCTTTAGCCGCGTCATCTGGGGTAGTCGCATTAGCCTGAGTGTTGGCTTTGCGGCCGCCGGCATCGCTTTGGTGCTGGGTACGGTCATTGGCGCTATATCGGGCTACTATGGCGGAGTCATCGATGACATCCTCATGCGCTTTACCGAAATTGTTGCTTCCTTTCCTACCATGTTCCTGCTACTCACGGTAATAGCGGTGCTACCGCGCAGCGTTATGAACATCATGATCGTGATCGGCGCAACTTCGTGGCCCGGTTTAGCTCGCCTGGTGCGCGGTCAGTTTCTCTCACTCCGCGAACAGGACTATGTGGAGGCAGCGAGAGCCCTTGGCGCGACGAATTCACGCATTGTCTTCAAACACATTCTCTTAAATACCATGGCGCCCATCATCGTCAATGCGTCGCTACGCATTGGTGGCGCTATCCTCACCGAATCCGGCTTGAGCTTTCTCGGCCTTGGGGTGACTACGCCACCCAGCTGGGGGACTATTTTGAACGGCGGACGTCCTTTGCTCCGCAGCGCCCCGTGGATTACTACCATCCCCGGAATATTCATCTTCGTTACCGTACTGGCTTTCAACTATGTGGGGGACGGCCTGCGTGACGCTCTAGATCCACGTGCCACCAAGTAACCTCTGGCAGAGACTCCTTGTTTTTTTATTGGCATGTTTCATCATGTCTGCCCCCGCCGACGCCATGAACCCGCGGGCCTGGCCACAATGGTCGAGCCCGCAAGAAGTAGCTTCCGGCAATGGGCAATTCGGCTTTAGGAGCACCATGCACAGAGATGGCACCATTGTGGTGGCTACCGTCAATCTCACCGCAGATGCCTTACTCATCACTGCCCTCGGCCAGGAGCCACAGCAGATTGTACCGATTGAGAACCTTGTCTCTTACACCATCTCCTCATTGGGCAGCGAAACGGCTGTTGCTTGGAGCGAACGCACCGCCGGCAGGTCTACACTGTGGCTGCAAGTTGGCACAAAACCAAGAACGCTTGCGTGGCAAGGCGAAGGATTCATCACCGATGTAGCGGCCACTCGTGACGCCGACGGAAGGCTTTATGTCACGTGGGCGGGTGGCAAGTTCGGGGCAGAAGGCATTCACTTGACCATCCTAGCGCCTAATGCTTCCGCGACCCAGGAGCCGGTCCGACTTACGGCCGGCGGGGCTATGGACCACAGCCCGCGCCTGACGATAAGCGGCGCCTATGCCCATCTAAACTACCGGCGCGACCTTGTCCTCTACACTGAAATCCGTTACCGACGCATCAATTTAGACGATTTACAGGGAGCCGACAGCATTAAAATTGGGGACACCGGTAGAGAATCAAACAATCTACCCCTGTTGGCACCAAATGTTGATGGTTCGACCGATGTTTATTGGTTAAGGAGCACTGTCCTGCGTGGACGTGCTCGCGGCAGCTCTTTGGTCATGGGGCAAGTTGGCCCTCTGGGGAACTGGACACGGCCACTCACTCCCCTGCTCGAGCAAGCTGGCCACAACCTTAATTTGTCTCTAGCAAGGAGTGAAACCGGAGTAACCGTACTAACCTGGCTTAATGACGCCACCAATACCTGGCAAGCCCAATTTGTGTCCTTAGACAAGGAGGGGCAACTGCTAACGAGTGGGCCCGTCACCCAGAGTTCTGGAAACAAATTTAGCACAGAGGTGCACGCCAACGGCACTTGGCATGTATTGTACTACGAGTTACGTGGGGATATAATACGAGTAATGCAGGTCGACAACCAAAATGTACCCCCCGTGCCTTTTGTGGTGCGCTTAGGACTAGACCCAGAGTTTCCGCTTCTTGACGCTTTCTACACTTTCGTTTCGGCTATGGCTGGCGCACTCGCCCTCACCACCCTAGCTTCGCTCCTCCTACTGCCCCTTGTGCTACTCTGTCACTGGTGTGCCGGGCAACTAGCCCCTTTGCTCGGGCTGGTTGCGTCGTTCAACATCTTGCTCCGCCTTGTAGGGGGGACCTACCTCGGTTCATTCCTCGTGCCTGGTTGGGGTGGCTTCGCCATCATGATGGGCAGTGCGTTATTTTCTTATGGATCTGTCTACCGCAATAGACCAAATTATAGGGACATGCTCACTACAGGGGCTTTCGCTTTTTTATATGCATACTGCTTATTTTTCACCTCCCTACTAGTTAGAAGTGCGGTACAGCCGGAAGGACAATTTATCATGTATCCTTGGCTCATAGATCTAGCAATAGGGATGTTTGCAATAACCACATCCTTCTATAGCAGGAGGGCCAACAAGGAAAGGCGGTAAGTAATCGCATGAGTGGAGGACTTGGCATGTTGTATCTGCCCACAAACTACGATCCAATACTTGATGTGCGGCAGACTGAGGCCGCCATCAAGAAAGTCAAGGACCAATTCGAAGCGCGCCTGGCTCAAGCCCTCAACTTGCATCGCGTGTCGGCGCCACTGTTCGTGCCCCGGGCCAGCGGACTGAATGACAGCCTAACCGGTGTAGAGCGGCCGATTTCCTTCGTGGCGCCAAGCATGGCAGAGCAGGAATTGGAGATTATTCACTCACTGGCTAAATGGAAAAGGATGGCCCTGCACCGCTACGGATACAAGGTCGGGGAGGGGCTTTACACCGACATGAACGCCATCCGGCGGGACGAAGCGCTTGATAACACCCATTCGCTGTATGTGGATCAGTGGGATTGGGAGAGAATTGTGCGCAGAGAAGAGAGAACCCTCCCTTTCTTGGTTAGCACTGTCAGTGCCATTTATGATGTCTTTAAGGAGGTCGAAGACTTTGTCGCCAGCAACTATCCAAAGCTTCACCCCCAGTTACCCAACAATATCTTTTTTATTTCGGCGCAAGAGCTGGAAGACCGCTACCCGCACTTACCCCCTGCTCTGCGCGAAGATGAAATTGCTAAGGACAAGAAGGCCGTCTTTGTCTCGCAAATTGGCGGCGCACTTAAATCTGGTGATGCCCATGGCGGCCGTGCGCCTGACTATGATGATTGGTCGCTCAACGGAGATATTATATTTTGGTGTCCATGGCTTGGAAAGTCACTTGAGCTTTCCTCGATGGGTATTAGGGTAGATGCGGATTCCTTGCAGCGGCAGCTAACCAGCAGCGGTTGTTTGGAGAGCCGGCGGTATCTATATCACGACGCTGTCCTCAAGGACAAACTCCCCCTCACCATTGGCGGTGGGATCGGGCAATCACGTATCTGCATGTTTTTCTTAAAAAAAGCCCATATCGGGGAAGTACAGGCCAGTGTATGGCCTGTAGAAATACAAAAAGCATGTGAGGCGAACAATATTTTTCTGCTTTAGACTCCTGTCATGTTAGTTGACAAGGATGTCTATAAGGCAGTATAATCATAAGCGCTGGGGGCATAGCTCAGTTGGGATGAGCGCTACCCTGACACGGTAGAGGCCACAGGTTCGAGCCCTGTTGCTCCCACCATAAGAACTAGGAATACCAAGGACTTTTCGTCCTTGGTATTTGTGTTCCAGCTCAAAATCCCAGAAGTGCTAACAAAGTTCTAACACGAGGTTTTATTTTTGTCTGGGAGCACGGCCCGCTCAACCAAACCGGCTACTTCTGCCTGCATACTGGGTAGCACATGCGAGTATACGTCCATCGTTACAGCTACGCGAGAGTGGCCGAATCGTTCCGGGACTATCTTGGGTGTACGCCTTTTTGAGTGGCGATTCGCGGCCTGCCCGAGCACTGCGAACCTAAACAGGAAATAGGGACAGTGGCAACATAGACATTTCTTTGTACGAGCGATATGAAGGAAGAAAGGACTTGGTGTCGAAATATTGCGCTGGTTAGATATTGGCGGTCTAGGTCGACAGACTTAGAGAGCCATGGAGAAAAGACTTTCCGATGGATATGAGGGTCACAATTTTCCGAGCGTTAGTGACTCAACGTTTTCTTGACGTTCGCACCGTCCCCCTCGAACGGGAAGGGCGCATTTGTTCTTTCAAGTCATAGCAGATTGTTGTGAGCCTCGCAGAGTCATCATCACCACTAACATTGAATTCAGTCGCTGAGACAGTGTATTCTACGACGATCAAATGACAGCCGCCCTCATGGACAGGTTAATCCACCACAGCTACCTGTTGATCTTTGATGGCCCAAGCTGGCGGATGCGAAACTCTCTCATGCGGCAACCTGAACAATAAAAACTCCCCATCGGTTCCTGGCGGAAAACTTTACAAAACTGGGAAATTTCCTAGCGCAAAAACAGCTAACCGCCAGATGCCTCTATTATGCAGGAATAAACGAAATAGCAGAACAATATTCGGATTCTCTTGATTAAAAGGATAGTGACGGTGTCGCATCTACTGGACACTCAGGGAGGGTTTGAAGAATCATCTGGATGCATCCGACCGGAACGGTGGCTCTCAAAAGCCGCAGGATGCAATGTCCATTAATGTCGCTAAAACTACTGTGTTTTTAATGCTCCACCCGGAATTCATCGTTATACTTACCGGGCACCCAGGGTATAGGCCGCGGACAAATCAAGAAAGGGGCGAATCATATGAAAAACATAGAAATGAAGCTTGACGGAAATATTTTAACAATCACAATGGACATAACAAAAAACTTTGGACCATCGTCAACCGGCAAGACAACCATAATTGCGTCAACCGAGGGCAACGTTAGTGCCCCTGGCAATGACGAAATCAGGATTGGCGTTAATGTTTACAAGAAAAAATAAAGGTTGATTTTTAGAAGGAGGGGCTTGCCATGGCCATAGACAACAAGAAGCCTGAAGTTGCTTTTGAACATCAATTATGGCTGGCGGCTAACGCACTACGTTCCAATATGGACGCTTCCGAGTACAAACATGTTGTGCTTGGTTTAATTTTCTTAAAATACATCTCTGATGCCTTTGAGGAACAACACGCCAAGCTTGAAACGGAGATCTCAAAAGGGGCGAACCCGGAAGATCCAGATGAATATCAGGCGGTTAATATCTTTTGGGTGCCACAAGAGGCTCGCTGGTCAAGTCTAAAAGCCAATGCCAAGCAGCCCGCCATCGGCAAGGTCGTTGACGATGCTATGCTTGCCATTGAACGTGACAACCCGGCGCTTAAGGGTGTATTGCCCAAAGATTACTTCCATCAACGCCTTGACAAACAGCGTCTTGGCCAACTTATTGACTTAATCAGCAACATCGGGCTGGGCGACAAAACAAATCGTTCTAAAGATATCCTTGGACGTGTCTATGAATACTTTCTGTCCCAATTCGCCAGTGCAGAGGGAAAGCGGGGTGGGCAGTTTTACACACCATCTTCTGTTGTTAACACACTTGTCAAAATGCTGGCCCCTTACAAAGGGCGGGTTTATGATCCGTGCTGTGGATCAGGCGGTATGTTCGTTCAGTCGATTGAGTTCGTACAAGCTCACGCCAACGGCAACGGAAGTAAAGCAAGAGCGGCTGTCAGCGTTTATGGCTATGGCCAAGAATCCAACCATACCACATGGCGGCTGGCTAAGATGAACCTTGCCATCCGCCAGATTGAGAACAACCTTGGCAAAGAACCCGCCGACACCTTTCACCACAGCCTGCACCCTGATCTAAAGGCAGATTACATATTAGCCAACCCGCCCTTTAACGACAGCGACTGGCGCGGCGAACTGCTAAAGAACGACAAACGCTGGAAATACGGCACACCACCCACTTCCAACGCCAATTATGCCTGGATTCAGCATTTCATCCATCACCTTTCAGCAACCGGACTGGCGGGCTTCGTTCTGGCTAACGGTTCTATGTCCTCGAACCAGTCTAGCGAAGGTGAAATCCGCAAAAAGATCGTCGAGGCCGACCTGGTGGACTGTATGGTGGCACTGCCGGGACAGCTTTTCTATGCCACACAAATCCCTGTTTGCCTTTGGTTCATCGCTCGCAATAAAAAGAACGGCCGTTTCCGCGACCGGCGCGGTTACGCGCTTTTCATTGATGCCCGCAAGCTGGGTGTCATGACTGACCGCGTTCACCGCGAATTAACCGATGCAGACATCGCCAAAATTGCCGACACCTACCACTCTTGGCGCGGCGACAGTGCCGCAGGGGACTATGAAGACATACCCGGTTTTTGTAAAAGCGCAACACTCGATGAAATTCGCAAACAGATGGCGCAGTCCGCAAGGCTTGACCGGCTTATCTGGGCCAATCTGGAGGACATCGGCTATGGTGGATGAATTAGTGCCGAACAACTCCAGCGAGTTTCTGATCTACCAGACCGAAGATGGCAGAACCCGCGTACAGGTTCGCATTGACCGTGAGACAGTTTGGTTGTCGCTTAATCAACTGGTTGACCTGTTCGGGCGGGACAAGTCGGTCATTTCTCGTCATATCGCCAACGTTTTTAAGGAAGGTGAGTTGCAGCGAGTCGCAGTTGTTGCAGAATATGCAACAACTGCTGCCGACGGCAAGACCTACCAAGTGGATCACTACAACCTCGACGTGATCATCTCTGTTGGTTATCGCGTCAAATCCCTTCGCGGCACCCAGTTCCGCATCTGGGCCACTGGGCGGCTGCGCGAGTACATCGTCAAGGGCTTTACCCTCGACGACGAACGCTTGAAAAAGGCTGGCGGCGGCGACTACTTCGCGGAGCTGCTTGAGCGCATTCGCGACATTCGCTCGTCGGAGAGGGTCTTCTGGCGGAAGGTGCTCGACATCTACGCCACCAGCATTGACTACGACCCCAAGGACGAAGCCTCCCATCTCTTTTTCCAAACCGTCCAGAACAAAATGCACTGGGCCATTGTCGGACAGACGGCAGCAGAGATTATCCACAGCCGTGCAGACGCGGGAAAGCCGAACATGGGGCTAACTAGTTGGACGGGGGATGCGCCGCGCAAGGGCGACACCAGCATCGCCAAGAACTACCTGAGCGCAGAAGAGCTGCGGGCGTTGAACTTGATTGTTTCTGCCTACCTCGACTTTGCCGAACTCCAGGCTGTCACTCGCAAGCCGATGAGTATGACCGATTGGACCGTCAAACTCGACGATTTCATCCGCATCAGCGACCGCGAAATTCTCACCCACGCGGGGAAGATTTCCCATGACACAGCCAAACTCAAGGCGGCGACGGAGTATGTGCGATTCCTTGCCGCCCTGCCGCAACCGGTCGATCAGCACTTCCTCAGTGCGATCAACGAACTGAAGCAGATCGAAATTGTGGCGAAAAAGCCAAGCCGCAGAAAGAAAGGTGATAAGTAATGACCGCGGAACTACGCGAACAGACCAAAGAATCCACCCGGCTAGATAAGCTTACTTGGGTCAACATGGAGGAGGTCGGATATGGATAATATTGTATCATGGGTAGGCGTTTTCATTGCCCTAGGTTCATTAGCCGTATCGGCAATCACGCTTATTAGAGGCAGTCGCATGCAACAGCGGGTTGTTCGAATCGAAGAACAGCGCGAACAGGAGCGACGTTCTCAATCGCTCCAAGCAAGCCTGCATCCGGAATGGAGAGCCCATCGACTTTGCCTCATTAACCGCGGAGCAGCCGAGGCGCGCAACATTCGCGTTGAAATGGACGGAAAACCGCTGGCGCAACATCCCATGGGGGTAGAAGACGATCCAATGCCTA
>QLUC01000060.1 GCA_018725275.1 Bacillota bacterium
CATTCGAACAATTCTATTAACCTCTACCCAGTATGTTAAACACATTTGGGTATGTTGAAAGGAGCAGTGCTTGAGTTGATAACATTGCTGCATTTGTCAGACCTGCACCTAGGCTGGCAGCCAAAGTTCCTCGGCGCCAAGGCTGCTGAAAGGGCCGAGGAGCGCAATCAACTGCTCAAGAAGGCGGTAGCTCTCGCCTTAAACCCCAACTACCAGGTGGATGCAGTGATCATTGCCGGGGACTTGTTTGAGCACCACAATCCGGAAGCGCGCCTCGTCGAGGAAGTGTTACAGCAACTAAACCATCTGACGCGGCAGGGTAAGCTGCTCTTGACCGTGCCCGGCAACCATGACGAGATTAGCTATCGCGACAGTGTCTATCGCCTCTATGCGGACCGCTGGCCCGGGCTTTTGGTGACAGCGCCGGAGCCAAGCCATGTGGGCAGTAGGGTCATTCGGGGCGAGGCCATCCATTTTTACAGCGTCGCCTATACCGGCGGCATCACCAAGTGCGATGCACCACTCTCTAACCTGCCCCGCTTAGATAGTGCTGGGTTTCATGTGGGGGTGTTTCATGGTTCGTTAGATTGCCCGGTCACCTGGCGCAGTCTACCCCTCGCGAGCAATTCTTTAGCCATGGCCAAGTACGACTACATAGCCCTTGGCCATTTCCACCAAGCGAAGGCCGAGAGAGTAGGTTTTGGTGTTGCGGCTTACTGCGGTGCCACTATGCCCAAGGGCTTTGATGACCTGGGTACCGGAGTAGTGCAACTGGTAGAACTCAGTGCGGGGCGGGTAGAACTGCGGACGGTCCCCATTTTATCTCGCCCGCAGAAGCTCGTGGAGATTTCACTTGATGGGCTTACTGAAGCAGATATAAATGGATATTTAGCGAGAATGAAGGATGAGCAGGCCATAGTGCGCCTCGTTCTTTCCGGGACCGCCGCACCGGGGGTCCAAAGCGCCAAGGTCGCCGCCTACGCCCAGGGTCTTTTCTACCACTGTGAGGTAGTAGATAATAGCGATGAATTCTCCGTCAGTTACCTAGAAGAGGTAGGTAAAGAAATGAGCGTGCGTGGGTTTTTTGTCAAAGGGCTCCTGACAAAAGCCATGGGTGCGACGCTTGCCGAAGAGAAAGAGGAACTCTTTCTCGCCATAAGGCGAGGGCTACGCGCTTTTAAGGGAGGGCAATAGGGTGGCGGAGCTGATTTTCAAAAGGCTGCAACTTTGCGGGTTTGGGCAGTATGGCGGTGAGGCGAACTTTACCTTCGCAAATGGCGTCAATGTTTTTATCCGACCAAACGAGGGCGGCAAAACAACCATGGCCGAGGGTCTTTGTGCGGTGTTGTTTGGGCTTGGGGCACTTGTTGAACGCTACCGGCATTGGGGACCGAGCCTAAAATTCGAAGGGACATTGTGGTTTAGCAGTGGCGCTACGGAATACAGCGTCACCAGAAGGTTTGGCACAAATGGCATCGAGGTAAAAAACATCGACAAAAAAGGTAGATGGGTAAAGATGGTCGAGGGTGAACACAAGCCCGAAGCTCGTAAACCCAATCGGCCCTACCTTGATTTTTTAGAGGCGCATTTCGGCATGGTGAATAGCGATACTTTTCGCCGTAGCTACTTCGTGGCTCAACCGATGCCCAAAGATGATAAAATTGATGCCAAAGTGCAGGAGCTTCTTTCGGGGGGAGGCGCCACTTCTCGTGGAGCGGAAAACTCCTTGGTAGAAGAGTTGAAAGACCTGACAGTCGAATGGTCAAGCTATGTGCCCAATCTTGGCAAGGGCCGTACTGACCGCAAACTGGAGGCCTTACGCAAACAAAGGGAAGAATTAACACAGTCACTCGCAAAGCAGAACGATGCAACGAATGAGCTCGAACACGTTGAAGAAAGCCTCAACCAATATGCCAAGGAGCAAGTCAAAACCAAAAAGCAGCTAGAGGCTCAGGAGTCGCTCCACTCTAATTTTCAAAAATGGCTTATGCTGCGCGAGCGGTATGACTTATGCCGGGACAAGGCACTCAAGGTGAACGAGGACTTTCGTCAGGCGGAACGCCTCGCGGCAACTCTGGCCGAGGAAAGGGAGCAGTTAGTCAGTAGGACCACGCCGGCATTAAAGCAAGTAACTCTGGCGCGAGAAGATATTGCTAAGAAACTAGCTGCAGGCGAAAGTATGGCTTTCCTCGGGGAACAGCCGGGGGAGGTCGTGCGCACGGTGCGGCGCTTTGTCATGGAACAACACAATACCGAGGACGCTTTCCGGCAAGACCTAGTTGTTGCGGAGGCAGAGGAAGAGCAGGCCAAAAAGTCGCTGACTCTAACGGGCCAGGGCGCGCGTTCTCGACCCAATCTCTGGGTAGCGCTGATGGGCCTGCTGGCCGGGGCGCTGTCGTGGCTCTTGCTCGAGGGGGTAGCGGCGGGAGCTGTGGGCCTGTTCTTTATAGTGCTTGGCTTTGTCTTGGCGCTAATCTGGCGCAAAAAAGACCCCATTGTTCTTCATGAACAGGCCAGAGGCGAGATGTTGCTCTGTGCTACCGAGCGGGTAGCACAGAGGCAGCGCCGATATCAAGAATTCTTGCATCGACAGTCGGCCTTGCAGCCCCCGCTAATGGCTGCGGTGTGCGCCTTGCTCACCCACAAGGTGGGCGAGCGGGATATTGCTCAGTTAGCGGCGATAGATGAGGGAACATGGGTAGAACTTGCTAAAAAAGGCGATGAATATGCGTTACTTAAACTTAGGCGAAGTGAGCTAGATAGGGAGACGGCCTACCTCGAAAAGGAAGCGGAACTAAGTGTTAAAGCCAAAGAAGACCAGCTTACTCACTTGTTAGTTTATCATCAATGCGCCGACCTCCATAGTCTGGCCGCTTGGCAACTAGATTGCGCCACCGCTATGCAATTAGCGCGCCGGGAATGGCAGGAGCTAGTGTCCCTCCATTCGGGATTGCCGGCACTCGAAGCCGCAGTGGATGCCGTTGCCCTGACATTGTGGCAAAAAGACCTGGCCGGTGAACTAATAATGACCCGCGAACGTCTGGGTGCGGTAGAAAGGGAGATATTTTCTTTGCGCCACCGGCAGGGGTACTTAACCGGACAGCAGACCGAAAACCTGGCGCAAGGGGAAGAACAGTTAGCCAGCCTCATGGCCGAAGAAAATCGCGTCCGGAGGGAGGCGCGTGTCGTCGGGCTGGCGATCGGGGCGATACAAAAAGCCGCCACAGATTTTCATGCGGCGGCGCGTAGTCTCTTAGAGGAGCACGCAACCAGTCACTTTTCCCACATAGCGGGCGGAAATCGCGAGGTTGTTATTGACGAAGGATTTACTACTTGGGTCGTAACTGAGTGCGGCCACCGTGTGTCCCCCGAGACCCTCAGTCAGGGGGCTCGTGACCAGCTCTATATTTCTCTCCGGCTCGCCATTGCTGACCTCGTCGGCGTTGGCCAAGTCGTCCCCTTGGTTTTTGACGACCCATTTTTGACTACCGACCAAGGGCGCCTGTCGAATATCTCCGTGGCACTGCAAAATCTCGGCCGGCAATGCCTCCTTCTTAGCCATAGTGACACCTTTCAAAGCTGGGGTCAGGCGGTGGGGACGGCCTAGGCTAGGTGCGTCTCGGCAGCTGCTGTCGGCGGAGTATGACCAGGGAGGTGGTGCCAAGTAAGCACAAGTAAGCAAGCACCACCAAGGGGTGCTGTAGGTAGCGCGGAGCGCTTTGGTATAAAGTGACACTGCCGAAGGCCAGGAACATTATGGCCGCGCTCTTTTGCAGCAAGGTAGGGGGTAGGCGTTTGCTGATGTAACCGCTCATGCCGATGCCGACGAGTTGTGCCGCTACAAGGCCGGCGCTTGCTCCCACCCAGATAAGCAGCGGGTTGTCAAACTTGGCGGTTAGACCAAGGGTGACAAGCTGTGTCTTGTCGCCAAATTCGGCCAAGAAAAAAGAAAAGAACACCGTCCAAAAGGGATGCCTAGACCGCGAGGTCGGCGTCGGGCACATTTCGTTGCGCCTTCCTTGGCGCATGGTCCAAAACCCAAAACCAAGAAATCCTATGCCGGCAAGTATTTGCAGCGTGGTAAGCGGGATAACCATAGTTAATCCTTCGCCGAGGACTACAGCTAGGGCGGTGTTTAATAATGCAGCTGCGCTTGCGCCCATAAAGACCTGCCGCATGCCAAACTTGGCCACAAAGGCCATGCACATCAGTTGAGTCTTGTCGCCAAGCTCGGCCAGAAAGACTACCATGGCAGTTGTGATGAGGTGTAGTATCACGCAAAATCCTCCTCAGTGGTACTCTGCCAGGGGCACTCCTTTGCCTCGGCAAGGATTCCCTAGGTAGCGAGATGATTATAACACAGTAGCTTTCGCCATACACCGCTCTAAGCATATCGAACGGACCGGCACATACATACTAGCAAGGAGACCGCAATGAGGCCAAAGCGTGGTATACTCAAGGGAATCATTAAGGGGGGCTGCTGATGAAAACACTGAGGAAATATCTATGGCCGGTTCTAGTCATTCTTATCGGCACACTTTCTTCGGCCGCTTCTTTTAACCTGATGCTACTGCCGAATCGCATGCTTGCCGGTGGTGTCGCCGGCTTGAGCATCATTATCGGCACAATTACGGGATGGCCCATTGGCATCTTGGTATTTGTACTTAACCTCCCTATTCTGTACCTAGGATATAAGTATGTGGGGGGCAAGTTCATCTTGCTTACTACATTTGCCGTCCTCAGCTTTTCTACCTTCTTGGACTTAGTGCCGGTGAGCTCGGCTGTTGAAGACATACTCCTAGCGTCCATATTTGGGGGCGCCCTCAATGGTCTAGGCCTGGGGCTGGTGTTTAAGGTGGGGGCTTCAACGGGGGGTACCGATGTCTTGGGCGTAATTTTGAATCGCAAGTTTTCGCTTTCCATTGGGGAAGTGCTGATGGCCTTTAACGCCATTATCGTGGGGCTTGGGGCTATACTCTTTGACCTGAACGCAGCTCTCTACACTCTAATTGCCATGTTTGTCACCGCGCGAATTGTCGACTCCATGCAAGTGTCGCGGGATAAGAAAAAAGCACTTATCGTTTCGAGCAAGTCTGATGCATTGGCCGAAGCCCTCAACGTCAAGCTGGGGCGGGGCGTCACTTTTTTCTACGGCGAAGGCGCATATGAACACAGTCAGCGCAAAATAATTATGTGCATCCTCACCCGTTTTGAACTGGCTCAACTTAAAGAAGTGGTGTTTGGCATAGACCCGGCGGCCTTCGTGACCATTTCGGATGTGGATGAAGTCGTGGGACGTTTTGCCGCCTACAACCCATTTCGCCGTTCCAATAGAACAGCACCGTGATAGAACAAAAAAGGGGAGCGCCCGTGCCGGGCACTCCTCTTTTTTAGCCGTTAAAGGACCAACCTAGGCGCTTCAGTATCGGCATAACCCCGAGATAGAGGGGGAAGGTGAGGATTGTGCTGACCGTCATGCGCGCTAGGTTGAAGGGTAGTATCATCGTTAGCAACATGGCCATACGACCATCCTCGGGCACTCCCCAAGCGGCCAGGGCCCAGGTGGCGTTAGAGATGTGCATGACCGCGGTCATGGCCAGTCCACCGGCGACCATGCTCACCAATGCGCCAATCTTGGTCGGCATCTTCTTGTAGACGAGGCCGGCGACCAAGGCAAACGAGGCTGAGGCCAAGAAATTTTGGATTGAACCCACGGGTCCGCCGGTACCCTTGGTTATGAAAAAGAGGGCGACCTTTATAAAGGCAATGACCACCCCGGCCACGGGGCCAAGCAAGAAAGCACCAATGAGGGCGGGAACGTCGCTAGGGTCGTACTTCAAAAATGGCGCGGCCGGAATGAGGGGGATTTGCAGGGCAAACATGAGGATGTAGCTCATGCCGGCCAGCATCGAGATAATGACGAGTTTGCGCGTTGACTTGTTCAAGTGAAGACCTCCCTTTATAATAAATAGCGCCCCGACAACCATCGGGGCGCAAACATAGCACAAAAAATAATGCCATACCTTCTTTATTCCGGACTGTACCGTCGGCCCTAGAATCACACTAGGTCTGCCAATTGGCTCGTGGGCTAGCTTGCGCATTACCACCGGTAGGGAATTGCACCCGACCCCGAAGGTTATTATTTAATTTCTTTCTTAGGGTACACCAAGGTAGTGGCATTTGTCAAGCAAAGATGTTGAGCACCCTCGGGGCGCGGCAGTGGGATTGGCGGCGTCGATATTGCTTGCATTACCCGCCAAAACATGCTATAGTGCAAAGAAGTGGTGACTCGCCTCCCGTTCGGTGTGATTTATAGCCTCCGGCACTGTGCAAATGTGGTGGGGGCTTATTGATTTTAAGAGAAGGTCTTCTTGTTGGGCATGCTAGAAAAGAGTGTGCTTGTCGAAGCCCTTTTCCTGGCGGAGTACCATAAAGAAGATTACAGGAGAGATGTAAAACATGTCTAATTTCACTAATTTAACACTAAGCCCGCAGGTGCTGCAGGCTATCACTGAGATGGGTTTTGAGGAGATGACCCCCATTCAAGCCCAGGTGATCCCTTATGCGCTCGACAACAAGGATGTCATCGGCCAGGCACAGACCGGCACCGGCAAGACCGCCGCTTTTGGCATTCCTCTGGTGGAGCGCATTCAAACGAATGTCCACTATGTGCAAGCCTTAGTGCTTGCGCCTACGCGGGAATTGGCTATGCAGGTAGCCGAGGAGCTGAACCGCATCGGCCAAGTAAAGGGAATCCGCAGTCTGCCCGTGTACGGGGGGCAAGAAATTGACCGCCAGATACGCGCCATGCGCACCTATCCCCAAATCATCGTGGCCACCCCCGGCCGTCTGCTTGACCATTTGCGCCGCCGCACCGTGCGTCTGCAAAATGTCAACTTCGTCGTCTTGGACGAGGCCGATGAGATGCTCAACATGGGCTTTATCGAAGACATTGAAAAAATATTGGAGCAGACCCCGGCGGAACGGCAGACCATGCTGTTCTCCGCCACCATGCCGGAGGCCATCCGCAACTTGGCAAAACGCTTTATGCGCGACGCCTTGCAAGTGGCGGCACCGGTCAATGAGCTCACCGTCTCAGCCATCGAGCAATTCTACACCGAGGCCAAGGAAGGGCAGAAGTTTGATTTCCTTTGCCGCCTGCTCGACACCTCTGCCCCCGGTTCGTCCATAGTCTTCGGCCGCACCAAGCGCCGCGTGGACGAGGTATCCGAGGCGCTCATCAAGCGCGGTTATGCGGCTATGGGCATTCATGGCGACCTCACCCAGAGCAAGAGAGATATGGTCATGCGCAGTTTCCGCGAGGGGACCATCGATATCTTAGTGGCGACCGACGTGGCCGCCAGAGGGCTAGATATCGAGGGCGTCTCGCATATCTATAACTTTGACATTCCCCAGGACCCCGAGAGCTATGTGCACCGCGTGGGGCGAACCGGCAGGGCGGGTCGCAGCGGTCAAGCGACTACCTTTGTGACCCCGCGCGAGCTCGACCTCTTGCGAGTCATTGAGCGGAGAATTAACCGTAAAATTAAACGCCGTCCCAGCCCGAGCTTCAGCGAGGCTCTGGAAGGACAGCGCCGCTTGAGCATGGAAAAGCTCCTGCAGATAGTCGAAGAAGGTGCCATCGAGCACTACACTTCGGCGGCAGAAGCCCTCCTAGCTAGGGCCGATTCGGTGGCCTTAGTAGCCGCAGCCTTAAAGATGCTCACTAAGGAGCCGGACGAAACCCCGGTCATGATCACCGAGGATATCCCGCTCCGGAGCCAGCGCCGTCCTCGTCCCGCGCACACCACCCCCCATTATCCCAGACCGAGGACGCATCGGGACACACGGGGGCGTAGCCAATCAAGTTACCGGAATGACTAACTAAAAGAGATCATCCTCAACAATCCGGCATCGTCGTTTAACAGCGGCGATGCTGTTTTTTCATGCTCACTGGGAATAACGACTTCACTGCCGCAGTGAAATCAAGCATGAATTGGCATTAAAAATAATGCGATATTAAATGCCGTTGTTGTTTTCTCAATTTTGCGATACAATAGATCGATTCTACTGCGCAATGATGCCTACAGAGCCTTCTCCGTGAGAGTGGCTCCTAAATTTGCTAAAAACGACACTCTCATAGTTTGTCGCTACGACCGAAAATCGTGGTTTTCGTAGCGACGGTGTCTTGGGTGCGTTGCTACGGGCCTCTCGTATTTCCTCCGTAACGACGGTGTTGGTACCGTCGTCCTTGGCAGAGCACTGCGCGCAACAACACTGCAAAAAGATAGAGCCTACTTGTGACAGGGGAATCATAGATTGTATTTTACGGGAGGTGCAGAAAGTGGCGATTAGCTACAACAAGCTCTGGAAGCTGCTCATTGATAAGAACATGAAGAAGAAAGACCTGCAACGGCTTTCCGGCGTCAGTTCAGCCACCATCACGAAGCTTGGCCGGGGTGAAAATGTGAATACCGAGATCCTCCAGAAAATATGCACCGTTTTGGAATGCGACATAGGCGATGTTATGGCATTCCTACCAAGTACAGAAAAAAAGGGGATGCAGAACAATGGCTGATAACCGCAAAGAGCAGGAACGCGCGGAGCTACACCGCACGATATGGAATATCGCCAACGACCTTCGTGGCAGCGTGGACGGCTGGGATTTTAAGCAGTATGTCCTCGGGATGCTGTTTTACCGCTACATATCTGAAAACCTGACAGATTATATTAACCGCTGCGAGCACGATGCCGGCGACCCCATCTTTGACTATGCTCAGCTGACTGATAGTGTTGCCGAAGAGGCCCGCGCGGATTTGGTCCAGACCCGGGGCTTCTTTATCTTGCCGAGCGAGCTTTTTCAGAACGTCAAAAAGAAGGCAGCGGCCGACGAGAACCTCAATGAAACGCTGGCGAAGGTGTTCCGGAGCATTGAAAGGTCCGCCCAAGGCAACCCCAGCGAGGATAACTTCAAGGGATTGTTTGACGATATCGATGTCAACAGCAACAAGCTCGGCGGTACGGTCGCCAAGCGCAACGAAAGAATGGTCAAGCTCATGAGTGGCGTGGGCGAGATGAGGCTGGGCGACTATCGGGATAACACGATTGATGCTTTCGGCGACGCCTATGAATTCTTGATGGGTATGTATGCCTCTAATGCCGGGAAAAGCGGCGGCGAATTTTTCACACCGCAGGAAGTGAGCGAGCTTTTGACGCGCATCGCCCTAGTAGGCAAAACGGAAGTCAACAAGGTCTATGACCCGGCCTGCGGCTCTGGCTCTCTGCTACTCAAGTTCGCCAAAATTCTCGGCAAGGAGAACGTCCGTCTGGGCTTCTACGGACAGGAAATAAACATCACCACCTATAACCTCTGTCGCATCAATATGTTCCTGCATGATATCGACTACGACAAGTTCGATATCGCGCATGGGGATACGCTGACTCATCCCATGCATGGGGGTAATGAGCCCTTTGAGGCCATCGTGTCTAATCCGCCATATTCCATCAAGTGGGATGGCGATGCCAATTCGCTTTTGATAAACGACCCGCGGTTTTCTCCCGCTGGGGTTCTGGCACCAAAGTCCAAGGCGGACCTGGCCTTTGTCATGCACTCGCTTTCATGGCTGGCCACTAGCGGCACCGCGGCCATTGTTTGCTTCCCCGGCGTTATGTACCGGGGCGGTGCGGAGCAGAAGATACGAAAATACCTCATTGACAACAACTATATCGACTGCGTGATTCAGTTGCCGGACAATCTTTTCTTCGGAACCAGTATTGCCACCTGCATCATGGTGCTGAAGAAGTCCAAAACCGAGAACAGCACCCTGTTTATCGACGCTTCAAAAGAGTGCGTCAAAGTCACCAACAGCAACAAACTGACGCAGAAGAACATGGATACAATTATCAATGCCTACACGAAACGGGCTGACAGCGACCATTTTGCAATGCTGGTTCCCAATGCCGACATCGCCGCTCAGGATTACAACCTTTCCGTTTCCACCTATGTGGAGCAAAAGGATACGCGGGAAGTAATCGATATTGGTCGGCTCAATGCCGAAATTGACGAAATCGTCGCTCGGGCGCAGATTTTGCGCGACGAGATTGCTAAGATCATAGCGGAAATCGCGGTGGGCGTATGAGAGATGGTGACATTAACGGAT
>QLUC01000061.1 GCA_018725275.1 Bacillota bacterium
CAGCAAGTGGTGGTTGGCGAGATACCCGCAGGGCCCAGCCGAGTGGTTGTGGCGTCGCCTGACCTACGGGGTCTGACCACAGGGTTTTTGGCTCCAGTCGGGGTTTTCGTTGCTCCCCAGGCTCGTGATTTGCACGGGTAGCCCGGCGAACCTGACGATGGATAGCTGGGGATTGACGGTGAGGCAGTTGCTGTAAATTACGCTGCCACTGTCCGGGGCGAAGGCAAGCTGTCCGGCAAAGCATGCCGTATCGGTCAAGTCTTGAACTAGCTGTCCACGGCGATCGACCACGCGGATGATGCCCCTTAGCCCTGCCGGGCCCTCATTTGTCGCTGTGTTGTAGGCGAGGAGTTGGCTGTCCGGCGACCAGGCGGGGTGAAAGTCTTGCCCGAGGGGTCCGGTGGGGGTGGGCGTGACTAAGCCGGTGGCCACATCCACGATGAACACATTGGCGGCGGCGACACCGGGGAAGGCATAGGCGGCTAGTTGCCCATCGGGAGATAAGGTGAGTGCTTGAATAGTGCCCGGCTCTTTGAGTCGGGTTACTTGTTTGACCCCCGTGCCGTCAAGTTTCGCAGCGAACACTTGGGAGTTGCCATCAACTGACCGAGTAAAGAGCATGCGCTGGCCATCGGGGAAATAATTTGGCCATTCACCCGCGGTGACCAGGTGAGTTTGGCCCGTGGTGACATTAATCGTTATGACTATTGGGATTGCTTCGGGTCGGCTGAAGGCAATTGTGGTGCTGTCGGGTGACCAGTCTAGGCCAGCAAAAATCTGTAAACTTTCCATGATGCGGCCGGCGGTCAGGCTCTCGGCATTGACCACCCACAGGGCATGGCCGCGGCCGACAAAGGCGATAGATTTCCCACTTGGCGACCACTTGGGCAGGCTGGATTCTAACCCAAGACCAAAGGTGAGGCGGCGACTGCGGCGTTCTGCCGGTGCCCGCATGAAAATGTCTGGTCTACCGCCGCGAGTGGAGAGCCAGGCCAGGCAGCCCTCACCCGGGGTTAGGACTGCGGGCACGATGAGCACTTGCCCCGGAAAGATGGTGAAAGGCGCAGCTAGGTTGTTGGCTGCGGCCAGTACTTCAACCGTCACGTCAAAACGCTGGCCTATAGCCCAGAGACTGTCCCCCGGCTGCACACGCACGCGGATTGCTCCCGGCACCGGTATGAGTAGTTTTTGTCCGGGCTCTAGGTTGGTCGGGTCTAGTGGTGGATTGGCAGCGGTGATGATGCTGACGCTCGTTGCAAAACGCTGCGCGAGCAAGTACAGGGTATCTTGAGGTTCCACAGTGTAAATATACAGACTATCACCCCCTAAGTAGCTGTTACAGACTATGCGTTTTGTCATGGTGTTGACACTTGTCCGGCACCTAGTCAAGAGGAATATAGCGGCATGGCTCGAATACTAGCCAGAGAGTGAAAGGGGTTTTGGCATTGTCGCTACGGTTATTGTTAGGGGGCGCAGGCAGCGGCAAGACGGAGACTATCTTGCAGGAAATCGTGAGTGAGGTGCAAAGAGAGCCTCTTGGCAGGCCCCTCTGGGTGCTGGTGCCGGAGCAGGCAACTTTTCAGACCGAGCAAGCGCTGTGTGGCAGGTTAGGTGGCATAATGCGCATTAGGGTGGTCAGTTTTCAGCGTCTGGCCTACCAAGTGATGAACCATGTGGCGGGGGCCGCCTTGACCCCCCTCAATGAAATGGGGCTGACCATGCTCGTTCGCCAGGTTCTCGGGGAGTGCCGGGGGCAGCTCAAGCCCTTTGTGCGCGCCGCGCGGCAAGTTGGTTTTGCGGCGGAGGTCACCGCCCTCATCTTACAGCTCAAGCGGCAGAGCATTACCCCGCAGTACTTGGGCGAAGTTTTGGCCGCTAACAACGAGACCCTGCCGAGGTCAGTAGCGGACAAGCTGCAAGACCTAGCCACAGTCTATGCCAAACTTCAGGGCAAGCAACATGCCCAGCAGCTCATCGATAGTGAGGACAGCATAACCTGGCTAGCCAAACACATTGCCGACTATGGGGATATTCAGGGTGCCAGCGTCTGGATGGATGGGTTTGCGGGGTTTATGCCGCAGGAATATGCGGTCATTGAAAAACTTATGGCCATGGCTCAAGTTTCTGTCACCCTGACCCTCCCCGGTGAATACGCAAACCGCAATCTTGATGCTCCGCATCTCTTCTTTCCCACGTGGAGCACCAAAAAAAAGCTGCTCAGTCTAGCCGCCGCGGGCAGAGTCAAACTCTACCCCGCGGTGATTCTTGGCCAACAACATAGATTCGCAAAAAATAGGGCGCTCGCTCGACTAGAGCAATTTTTAAGCCGGGGCGAGGTGGAAAATGGTGAGGCCGAAGCGCCGCTTGGTATGAGCGTCGTTCTGGCGGCCACGCACAGAGTGGAAGTGGATGCCGCCGCGCGCGAGATTGTGCGCCTCTGCCGCGATGAAAGCTTGCGATATAGGGATATATGCCTAGTGGTGCGCGACCTCAGTCTTTACGAAAGCCTTTTTACGACCATCTTTGCCGATTACGATGTGCCATTCTTTATCGACCGGAAGCGTGCCGTGCGCCATCATCCCTTTCTCAATTTGCTCAGCGCGGCCTTGGTGCTCATTATGGATGACTACCCTTATGAAGCTGTGATGCGCTGCTTTAAGAGCGGCTTGTTTCCCATTTCGCAAGAGGGTATAGACACCTTGGATAACTTTTTGCTGGCCACGGGTCTACGCGGGAGCCGCTACCTGACCGATGCGGGGTGGAGCTTTGCGCAGGGCGAGCTCCTTAACTCTCTGCGGCAGGCAGTGCAACCGCATATCGCGCGCCTGCATGCCGCCTTGACCGGCGGCCGGACGGTGCGCGATTTCACGCAGGCCCTGCTCACTTTGAGTGCAGACTTGCAGGTTTCAGCGACACTGGAAACGTGGGCGCAGGAGAGCGAAGCTAAGGCCGAGTTACCAATGGCTCGGGTGCATGCGCAGGTGCATGGTGCCGTCATGGCCATATTTGAGCAGCTAGACGAAATTCTAGGGGAGACAGAGATGCCGCTCGCTGAGTATGCGGCCATACTAGAAACGGGACTGGAAAGCCTGCGCCTTGGGCTCATCCCGCCAAGCATGGACCAGGTATATATTGTGGAGGCGGGCCGGTCACGCGTGCCTATGGTTAAGGTGGCCTTGGTCCTAGGGCTGAATGAAGGTATTTTTCCGGCGCGAGCACCTTCGCCCGGAGTCTTCTCCGACCGGGAAAAGGAGCGCCTGGCAATGATAGGGCTTGACCTAGGGCTCACCCTGCAACATAAAGTTTTCGAAGAGCAGTTTTTGCTCTATACGGCGCTGACCCGCGCGAGCGACCAGCTCTGGCTGAGCTATGCCTCGGCCAGTGAGGGGGGCTCGGCGCTATTGCCATCGGTCGAATTAAAAAGGCTCCTCGCCAAATTTCCTAAGCTCGCGGTGCGGCACGAAGCTCTCGCCATGCCCAAAGATAGTCTATCTATTTTAAGGCGCATCGCGCACCCGCGCCTGGCACTTGCGGCTCTCGGCCTGCCCCTGCGTGAGGCTAAGGCGGGAGGTGCGATATCCCCCTTGTGGTGGGATGTCTACGGGCACTTAGCGGTTGCGGCCAAGTGGCGGAGTCAAGCCCGGCAAGTGGTCGAGGCACTCCACTACACCAATGCGGAACACCCCTTGCCAATTAAGACGCATCATCGGGATAAGGCGAGAGTATTGCGGAGCAGCGTCTCACGCATTGAGCGGTTTAAAGCCTGCCCCTTTGCCTATTTTGCGGCGTATACGCTGAAATTGCGGGAGAGAAAGGTCTTTAAGCTGTCTTCAGCGGATATTGGCAATTTTTATCACGAAGCGCTAGAGATGTTCCATGCTCGTTTGAAAGCAGAAGAGGTGCCGTGGCAGGACTTGACGAAAGACCTTTGCCAAAAAATCAGCAGCGAGGTAGCCGCAGAACTGCAGCCTAAAATGCAAAGCAGCATCCTCACGAGTTCAAAACGCCAGTCCTATCTCGGCCGGAAACTGCAACAGGTAGTCGAACGCTCGGCCCTAGCTTTGTCGGCACATGCACGTCAGGGTAGCTTTGTGCCGCTTAAAGTCGAGCTTGGTTTTGGGCATGATGGCCTGCTGCCGGCCTTAGAAATTACCTGCGCCGATGGCAGCCGGGTTCAGCTGACTGGGCGCATTGACCGCCTTGACTGCGCCAAGGTGGGGACTAGGCTCTATTTAAGGGTAATCGACTTTAAGTCCAGCCGGAATACGCTGACCTTGCCGGAGATTTACTATGGGCTGCGTTTGCAGCTTTTGACCTACCTCGAGGTGGCGCTCAGGAAGGGGACGGGTCTAGTTGACGAGCCGGGTCTAGTTGACGAGCCGGGCCTAGTTGACGAGCCGGTAAGTGAAGTCCTGCCGGCCGGTGCGCTATACTTTCATGTCCACAACCCCCTTTTACAGGCAAAAAGACCATTGTCAGCCCTTGAAGCTACGCAAGAACTGTTGAAGAAGTACCGCACCACCGGGATGGTCGTCGATGAATTGGCCATTGTCAAGTTGATGGATGGGGCACTTACAGCTACGGCATCGACATCTACCCTCATCCCCGTCAGATTGAAGGAGCAGGGGGCTTTGGTATGGCCATCAAATGATGTCTGGTCGGTTGAACAATTGTCCGCCATGCGGGCCCATATCGAGCGGCTCTATGCGGCCGTCGCCGTCGAAATCCTGCAAGGCAAAATCGACATTGCGCCGATTAGACTGGACAAAAAATGTGCCTGTACCTACTGCGAATATAAAGCGGTCTGCCAATTTGACCTCACGCTAGAAGGTAGCAACTATCGCCATCTGCCGAAAATTAAGCCAAAGGATGTGTGGGCGTTGCTCGGAGTCGGAGCAGGAGAGGGGGGTGAGGACAGTGTGGACTAAGGACCAGCAATCTGCCATTAACGAGCGAGGAACCAACCTCTTGGTTTCCGCGGGGGCCGGGGCCGGCAAGACCGCGGTGCTGGTCGAGCGCATCATTGCGCGGCTACTCGACCCGGCAGACCCAATCGACCTTGACGAATTCTTAGTCGTCACCTTTACTAATGCCGCGGCTTCCGAAATGAGGGCACGCCTTGGGGAGGCGCTGGCCAAATCAGCCGCAAAAGACCCCACGCAGGTAGATTTGCGCCGACAACAATTGCTCCTTAACAAGAGCTCTATTAGCACCCTGCACTCCTTTTGTCTGGAGATACTGCGTCAGCACTACTACCGCCTGGACATTGACCCGGCCTTCAAAGTCGCTGATGACATCGAGGCTGAGCTCATCAAGGCCGATGCGGTGGACAAAGTCCTCGAAGGGTGCTATGAGCAAGTATCGCCAGGCTTTGTCCTTCTGGCGGAGGGGTTTGGCGGCAAACATGACGATGCCGACCTAAGTCGGCTGATTTTGCGTCTCGCCGAGTACAGCCGCAGTCAGCCGGACCCACAGTCCTGGCTGCAGGGGCTCGCCGGTCATTATGCCCCATGCCCGTCGACGGGGTGGTTCGCACACCATAAATGGTATCAGGAGTTTAGCGGAGCAATCGCCGAATGCCTGGCCGAAGCTAGGGATAAGTTGGTCGAGGCCTGCGAGGTTGCTAGCAGGCAAAACGGGCCGGCTAGTTACCTCCCTCTGCTTGAGGCCGAATGCCGTCAGCTCAAGGATTTAGTTGATGCGGCGCCTTTGCTAGAATGGGATACGCTCCGCGGTCGTCTGGCCGCCGTCAAATTTGACCGACTGCCGACGGTTAAGAAAGATGTCGACGAGGCTTTACGCCACAGGGCAAGAGCAGCGCGTGATAGATGCAAAAAAATATTGCGCGATGAGCTGCTTGAATCATCTCTAGCGCAGACTGCAGCCGAGGTGCGGCATGGTTTGCTTGTGGCTCAGGGCATGGTTGAAACTTTGGTGCAGCTGGTCATCGCTGTGCAAGAGGAGTTTCAGCGTGCGAAGCGGGCGCGGAATCTAGTCGATTTTAATGACCTCGAACACTTGGTACTGTCCTTACTTACTCCGGAGGACAGCCTAGTGGCGAGTGAACTAAAGCAGCAATTCAAAGAAATACTGGTAGACGAATACCAAGACATCAATGCCGTGCAAGAAAAAATATTATCACTCATCAGTCGGGGAACAAACCTGGTGACGGTGGGCGATGTTAAACAGAGCATTTACAGGTTTAGATTGGCCGACCCGAGCCTTTTTATGGCTAAGTACCATAGCTACCGAGCGAAATTATCGCCGGGGACTGTTGTGCACCTCGCGCATAACTTCCGCAGTCGACCGCATGTTATTGCCGGGGTAAACTACATCTTTCGGCAGTTGATGTCGCAGCGGGTGGGCGAGGTAGATTATGATGTCGAGGCCGCTTTAGTGTCGGCGGCGGAGTACCCTGCGCCTGCTGATGAACCGGCAATTGAATTGCTCTTACTAGACAGCAAGGCGCTGCCGGGGGATAAAGATAGCGGGCATGACGGAGCCGAAGCCGGAGCCGAACACGAAGCCGAAGCCGAACACGAAGCCGAAGCCGCAGAAGGTGGCGATGCTATCATTAACCCGATTGACCTAGATTTGGACACACCCACCAAGGAGGCCAGGGCTATTGGCCAGCGCATTGCCGAGCTGGTCCACAGTGGAGAAAATCTAGTGTGGGATAGGGAGCAAGGCGCAAGCCGCCCCCTCTGCTACCGCGATATCGTCATCCTTTTGCGGGCGGCGAAGAGTTGGGGAGGGGTGTTCTCCGAGGTCTTCAGCCAAATGTCCATACCCTCCCATGTCGACGTTGGCACGGGGTACTTTACCGCGACCGAAGTCTCGGTCATGCTGAGCCTGCTCAAGGTGGTCGATAACCCCGAACAGGACATTGCCCTAGCGGCCGTTTTGCGCGCGCCATGGGTGGGATTGACCGGAGCGGAACTTGAGACCGTGCGCTCCAGTCATCCGGAGGGGTCTTTCTTGGCTGCGGTAAGGGCTGCAGCCGGGACACCTGACCTTGTGCCGAGAGCATTATTTGAGACTCTAGAGCATTTCTTCGCTCTGCTCCACACTTGGCGCGAAGTTGCGGTGCGGGAGCCTTTGTCGGATTTAATCTGGCGGCTATATCGTGATACCGGCTATTATAACTATGTAGGGGCTTTGCCTAATGGGGTGCAGCGCCAAGCCAATTTACGCGCCCTTTATGACCGGGCCTGTCAGTTCGAGGGCACTTCTTTCAAAGGCCTCTTTAAGTTCCTGCGCTTTATTAACCGCTTGCAGGAAGATGAACAGGACCTCGGCCAGGCGCCGGCTCTCGCCGAGAACGAAGATGTGGTGCGCGTCATGAGCATCCACAAGAGTAAGGGCCTTGAGTTTCCGGTGGTGGTGGTGGCGGGACTGGGGCGCGAGTTTAATCGGCAGGACTTTAACAGTCCCCTCCTCATCCACCGGGAGATGGGGCTCGGTCTCTCGACCGTAGATTTGGAATGGCGCTTTAAGTACCCCACCCTAGCCTTCCACGGTCTTAAACATCGCCTCATGCAGGAACTATTGTCTGAAGAAATGCGCATTCTCTACGTGGCCCTCACTCGTGCTAAGGAGCGCCTCATTTTAGCGGGGTCACGAAAAAATCTCGAGGCGAAAGTGCAACGATGGCAGGAACTGGGGTTAAATAACGGGGCTACGCCGCAATTGACCATTGTCAAGGGGCGTTGTCCCTTAGACTGGCTGGGCCCGGCGGTGTACCAACATCCCTCCCTGCAGTCCGAGGATAAGCGGGCAGAGGACGGGGTTCGTTTCCGGCGCATATTTCCCCACATTACCGGAGCCGAAGTCGCAGCGCAGCCAGACCACGCCGACGAGCTACAAAACATTAGAGCGGGGCTGCCGCTTGCCGATCATGGTTTTAGCGCGTTGGTCAAGCATCTTTTTGAGTGGCGGTACCCTCACTTGCCTGCCACTACAGCCCGTATTAAGAGTTCGGTTTCTGAGCTCAAGGCGAGGGTTAGTCGTGAGGAGATGGAGGAGCCGGTCATAAATAGGTCGAGGGCCAGCGTGCCTAAAACCAAAAAAAACGCCCTCACGGGGGCGGAACTAGGCACAGCGCTCCATATGGTGATGCTGCACATCGACTTATCTAAGGACGTGACCGGGGAGAGTGTCGCCTTGCTCCTAGAGAACCTGCTCGAGCGACAGCTTTTGACCAAGGCGGAGACTCATAGTGTGGACATTGCCTTGATACTGGGATTTTTTGCGAGCCCGCTCGGGAGGCGTCTGCTCGCGGCTGACGAAGTATGGCGGGAGTTGCCTTTTGCCTTGGCGGTGGATGCAAAAGCAGTACACCCCGATGTTGAGGGAGAACAGTCCTACATTCAGGGTGTGATTGACTGCCTTTTTAGAGAGGGAGAACGCCTCATCATCGTCGACTTTAAGTCTGACCAAGTGACGAGGGAGACCAGGGATAACTTAGTTAAGAAGTATGAAGTGCAATTGTCTTACTACGCCCAAGCGGTGAGTACCATAGCGCGGCAAGCGGTGGCCGAAAAATACCTCTACTTGTTCCGCTTGGGCGAGGCGGTTAGTCTGGATTAGACCTCGTGAAATTTTGGCGATAGAGCAAGGCCAGGGAGTACAGGTGGCTCACTGCCACCCTGAGCACCGCGAAGGCGGGGATGGCGAAAAGGACTCCCCAGAAGCCGGCTAGGCTACCGGAGATAAGGATGACAAAGAGGATGACGACAGGGTGGCTACCGAGTTTCTTCCCCATGATGCGCGGCGAAATCAGCAGGCTCTCGACCTGTTGTGCTACCACGATGACGAAGAGGGCCCGCACTGCCATGCCCGGCGACATGACCAGCCCGACGATGATTGCGGGTATGCCACCAAGGATGGGTCCGACGAAGGGAATGATGTTCGTCACCGCCATCACCAAGGCGAGCAAGAGGGCGTAGTCGAGACCAATGATTAAGTAGCCGAGGAAGGTAAGCAAGCCCACCGAAAGACTAACCAAGGCCTGGCCTTGAATGTAGGCGCTGAGGGCTTGGTCCATGTCGCGAAGT
Source organism: Bacillota bacterium (assembly GCA_018725275.1). Classification (GTDB taxonomy): domain Bacteria; phylum Bacillota; class UBA994; order UBA994; family UBA994; genus BS524. Next base: position 9,057 of record QLUC01000061.1, read on the forward strand.
ATCCTTCTTCCCTCGCCCTGCAAAGGCTGGGGCAAGAGATAGCTGACGAGTGTGGGGGCGAGCTTTTCGCCATCAGCGAGCATGTAGAAGAGGATGAAGGGGACGAGAAACAACATGGTCAAGACATCGGCCGTAACCTTGATAATCGGGGTAATATTCTCCCCGATGGTGGTGAGGAGCGAACTGGCGAGGGCGGTTACCTGATTGACTAGGCCGTCTAAGTTGAGGGCCTGAGGACCGAGCAGGCGCACCACCCACTCGTTTTCTTCCAGGGTTAGGAGGTGCCCTTGCAGCACTCTGACTAAACGGGGCGCGTTACTCACTAGGCCCGCGATTTGTTGTTGCAGTGGTGGGCCGGCGAGAGCGACCAGGAGAACCACAGTACCTATGATCAGTCCAAAGACGACCATGATGGCCAGGCCCTTAGGTAGGCGCAAGTTGTTAGGCAGACGCAAGTTGCCAAGCCGGCGGACGACCGGGCTTAGCCAGTAATAGAAAAGCCCGGCGATAAGCGCCGGGAAGAACACCGCTCGAAAAGCGACGATGAGCGGAGAGAAGATGAAGGGCACTTCGCTGCCCACGAGGGCGATAAGCAGGACCATGAGCAGCCAGGTTGCGGCACGAAAGAGGGGTGAGCTCGGCAAGGAACATCCTCCTGTCAAGAGAGAACCAGTCTTCCCTAGTCGCTCGCTTAGTAGACCTTTTTCTCTTTCTTGGGTTTTTCTTGCTTGGGTTTCTTGGTGGCCTTCTTCACAACCTTTTCTTTACTCACAAGAGTCCCTCCTTCCTTCTTATGATTATCAAGTAACAGTATAACATGCGCCTAGCTTGTGGGAAATAGCAGTCCCTGAAAATCTGCCGGCGCTACAACGTCCCTGATGTCGACGTGACACCAACCCCGACATTGGCGAGTCAGCGCCCC
>QLUC01000062.1 GCA_018725275.1 Bacillota bacterium
CTGTCTTCCCCGTCATCCGTGGCAACCTAGCGCAAGCATGTTCCATGGTCATCGGCGTTATTCTCTGCTTGAGCACTGGGGTGGGGTTGTTACAAGAACTGAGCGTGCCGACCATCTACCCGGTTGTTGATTATATCCTCACCGGCCTATTAATTTCCCGGGGGTCGAACGTGCTGCATGATCTCCTACAACAGGTGGGCAAGTACAAAAAAATTAAAGGTTAGTCAAGCGCCTTTTTTTGCTAGATAGGCAGCTGCGTAATTGCCAGCTTCAACTCTTGCAGCAGGCTCTTGGGCACGACATTAGGTGCCGCGGTCATGAGGTCTTGCGCGGTTGTCGTCTTAGGGAAGGCGATACAGTCGCGAATGCTATCCCTCTCTGCCAAGAGCATCACCAGGCGGTCTAGTCCGAGGGCAATCCCCCCATGTGGTGGGGTACCATACTCAAAGGCCTCTAATAAAAAGCCGAATTTCTCCTGCGACTCCTCTTCCGCAAGCCCTAGACAACTGAACATTTTCTCTTGCAACTCGCGGCGGTGGATACGAATGCTGCCGCCGCCTAATTCTACACCGTTTAGAACCAGGTCGTAGGCCATAGCGCGTACGTCCCCTGGGTGAGTGTCCATTTTTTCTTCATGCTCCGGTAAAGGTGCGGTGAAGGGGTGATGGCAGGCAACAAATCGCTGGCTGCTATTGTCCCATTCCACAAGAGGGAAGTTGACGACCCAAAGAAATTTGAAGATACCAGCTTGCTTTAGCCCCAATTTATCGGCGAGATGTTGCCGCAAGGCGCCAAGGCTGGATAAAACAATCTTGGGCTGGTCAGCAACAAAGAGGAGCAAATCGCCTTTTTCTCCGGTTAACGTGTGGATAAGCTGTTGCACCTTCTCTGCCGGGAGGAACTTGGCAAACGAAGAGCGCATGCCACTATCGTCAAGGGCGATGTAGGCCAAGCCCTTAGCGCCAAACTTGCCCGCAAATTGGGTCAGTTCCTCGATGTCCTTGCGGCTATACCCAGCACAGCCTTTGGCATTAATGGCCCGAACAGTGCCTTGTTTGGCCGCCTCAGCAAAGACTTTGAACTCTGTGTGGGCTACAAGGGAGGTAACATCGACGATTTCCAGGCCATAGCGCAAATCCGGCTTATCAGAGCCATATCTATTCATAGCATCGTCATAAGTTAGGCGGGGAAACTCGATGCTAGACCCATCAATGCCTAAAGTCCGCGCGCAAATATCCCGCATCATCGCTTCAGTCAGCAGTTGCACATCCTCTGCGGCGACGAAGGACATCTCTATATCAATTTGCGTAAATTCCGGCTGGCGATCAGCCCGCAGATCTTCATCGCGAAAACACCGCGCCAATTGAAAATAGCGGTCAAACCCTGCCACCATCAGGAGCTGCTTAAAGAGTTGCGGTGATTGGGTCAGGGCATAAAATTCCCCCGGATTAACGCGACTAGGAACAATATAGTCCCGTGCACCTTCGGGGGTAGAGCGCGCTAAATAAGGCGTCTCGATTTCTAAGAAGCCTTGACTGTCAAGAAAGTTTCGCACCACTTGCGCCACTTTGTGACGCAAGATGAGATTCCCCTGCATCTCCGGTCGACGCAAATCGAGGTAACGATACTTAAGACGCAGGCTCTCCTCCACCTTGAGATCTGCTTGAATATAGAATGGCGTCGTTTTTGCGGGGTTATGAATGGTGAGAGAGTGGATAAAGACTTCGATCTCACCTGAGGCCAGGTGATGGTTGGCATCCTTGGCTGGTCTTTTTTGCACAGTCCCCGCAACTTCGACGACAAATTCGCTGCGTAAAGTCTCAGCCTGGGCAAAAACCGTCGCATCTTGCGGATCGAAAACCAGCTGGACAAGCCCCCCGATATCCCGCAGGTCAGCGAAGATGAGACCGCCTAGGTCTCGCCTCTTGGCAATCCACCCGCACAACCTCACCTCTTTTCCCACTTGAGCCAGCGAAAGCTCACCGGTGCGGGTACGATGTAATTTCATTGTGAATTCCTCCATTCCCTCAACAATTCGCGCCTATTCTCGACACTCTTGTGCAGGCGGTCTAAGTACACTTTGGCGTCTTTGGGATGGGCATGGCGCTGCCATGGCCCCGTTGGCCGAGGGAACATGCTCGAGGCTCCCGCCCCCACGCCGATTATACTCTGCCTTTCGCCAATGATGAGCATGTTGTATAAACACTCCTTGCCTGGTTTCGCCCATCCGACATTCTCCAGGCCAGCAAGTATGCCACGCTGTCGATAAAGATAGTATGGCCTAAAGCCGGCTTGCGCCAGCATGGTAGACGCAGTGTCGCTAGCGACTAAGGCCTCGCCTTCAGGCATCTCCGCCCACCTTTCTCCCTCACCAAATCGCGAAGCACGTTTTGGCGCAAACATGTGGATGGTGACGCTTTCTGGGGCGAGCGACAGAACCGCCTCAATACTCTGCTCCACCGAGGCCGCATTTTCCCCCGGCAAACCGACTATCAGGTCCATGTTGATGTTCGCAAAGCCCATCTCTCTCGCCAAGAAAACCTTTTCTCGGATTTGTTCGACGGTATGCGAGCGGCCAATGATGGCCAAAGTGTGATCATGCATGCTCTGTGGGTTAATTGACAACCTAGTATTTTTCGGCATGACGGCGAGGTTTTCCCTGTCGATAGTGTCGGGACGGCCCGCCTCTATAGTCAGCTCGAGTTTACCTTCCCAGAGTGGCAGGCGGTGCACAGCTGCCAGCAAGCGTTCTAACTGGCCGGCCGTCAGCGTGGTCGGCGTACCGCCACCAATGTAGCAGGTACAGACTTTTAACCCCAGCTGCTCTAAGTCCTGTCCCACGCTCCACAGTTCCTGTTCTAGCCCACGGCAGTACTCTTCTCTCGCGGCGCGACGATATTGCGTGAGACTGTGGGATGGGAAGCTGCAATATGTGCAACGAGAGGGGCAAAAAGGGATGCCAATGTAGAGTGAGATTAAGTCATGTCGCCCAACCAAAGGTGCTAAGAGATTATTCTGGACTTCGGCCACATCGACCACGAGGCGCGCTCGGACGGGGTCGACATCGCGCTCAAGGGCTAGGCGATGCACAATTTCGCGGGGGGTAAACCCAATAGAAAGCATTTGGTCAACCAGCTTACCGGGACGAACTCCGACCAACGAACCGTAAGGCTTTTTTACCAATAGCGATTCCGCGCCCTCTCTTGCTCGATGGTGGTAGCGGGGCCATGACCAGGGAAGACCTGCGTGTTTCCAGGTAGTTCTTTAAGGATGTTAAGAGATTCCTGCAGCAACTTGCCATTGCCCCCTAACAAGTCAGACCGGCCGATACCTTGGGCAAACAGGGTGTCGCCGGAGAAGAGCACCCGCTCGCCCTCGCTATAATAGCAACACGATCCAGGTGTATGCCCCGGGGTAGATAACACCCTAAATAATGTTCCGGCCATGTCTACGTCCTCACCGGGAACCAGATTTTCATCTATGGTGATCGCTTCAGTCAGCCCAAGGTAGGCCGCTACCTCGTCCTCCACCGCCCCGAGCAAGTAGTTGTCGGCGGAGTGACCGTAGATACGGCCACCGGTAGCGCGTTTAAGCTCCATCGCTACCGCGACATGGTCCGCGTGACCATGCGTAAGAAATATCTTCTCTAGAAGTGCCTGCTCCTTGCGCAGTGCCGCGAGAATGGCTTCACTGCTGCCGGCCGGATCGATGAGCGCCGCCTTGGGGCCATCAATGATTAGATAGGAATTGGTGTTTAATGCCCCCACTCGCAATGTCAAAATCTTCATCATGCACCTCCTAAAAGAGTTTTTCGCTGTCTAAGAGAATGGTCACCGGTCCATCATTGACCAGTTCGACTTGCATCATCGCCCCAAAAGACCCGGTGGCCACCGTCAAGCCGTACTCCTTAAGTCCCGCCACAAACTGATGGTAAAGAGGAATGGCGATTTCAGGGCTGGCCGCATCGTCAAAGCTAGGGCGCTTACCACGCCGACAATCGCCGTACAAAGTAAACTGGGAAATAGCCAACACGGCCCCCCCCTTTTGGGCTAGGCTCAAATTCATCTTGCCTTCGCTGTCCGCAAAAATCCGCAGTCCGGCAATTTTCTCGGCCAGGTAGGTAGCGTCTTTAAGGGTGTCATGCCTTGCTACACCGAGCAGGACGACCAATCCCCAGGCAATCGCTCCCACAACCTCATCCCCAACAACCACTCTAGCTTTACTGACTCGTTGCACTACCGCTCGCACCGGCATCTTCCCCTTTACTGACAATGCTCGCCATGCGCTTGACGCTTAAGGCATCTCGCAACTTCTGCAATTTAGCCAAGACCCTTTCACAATGGGCGAGGTCACGCACGATAATCGTAAATTTTAAATGAGCTTCCTTTTCCTTGGTGGAGCGAGCCTGCATAGAGGCAATATCGGTCTTTAATTCTGCCAGGGCCTGCGTGACGTCGCGCAAAATACCGGGGCGGTTCATGCCGATAAATTCGATGCGCACCTGGTATGAGGCAGAGGCACGGTCCGACCACTTGACATTGATGAGCCTTTCGGGTTCACGCGCCAGACTTGACACATTAGGACAATTGGCGGTGTGCACCGAGACCCCTCTACCGCGGGTGACAAAACCAACGATTTCATCTCCCGGCAGCGGGCTGCAACAGCTGGCCAGCCTTACAAGCGCATTCTCTAGGCCGACCACCTGCACTTCGTTCCGCAAGGCACTTTGCTTAGTCATCACCGGTACACTAGGTATCTCGACCTCAACCTCGGCCTGGGCATGGTCTTTAAGAAACTTGGGGATGAGCCTGTTAGCGATATGCATGGCGCTGACGCCGCCGTAGCCAATATTTGCCAGCAAATCATCCTCAGAAAGGTAGTTCTGCTCCAGAGAGATCTCCCCAAGATACCTAGCAACCAGAATCTCTTCGACCGGATAACCCTGCCTGTGCACCTCTTTAGCGAGCATCTCTCGGCCTCGCTCAACGTTCTCGGCCTTTTGTTCCTTTTTGAACCACTGGCGAATTTTGCTGCGAGCCTGAGGCGTGCGGACTAGCTTCAGCCAGTCGCGACTGGGACCGTTGGTTTGTTTGGTGGTGATTATTTCTACAATGTCGCCTGTCTTCAGCTCATAGGTCAGAGGCACGATACGACCACTGACCTTTGCACCCACACAGCGGTGCCCGATATCTGTGTGCACACGGTAGGCGAAGTCTAATGGGATAGAGCCAACCGGTAAATCGACGATATCCCCCTTGGGAGTGAACACAAAGACCTCATCGACAAAGAGGTCTATCTTCAGACCCTCCACAAATTCTTCGGGGTCCACAAAATCCTTCTGCCACTCCAGGAGTGAGCGCAACCAGGCTAATTTTGTCGAGAGCTCCTTCTCTGGCTTGGCTCCTTCTTTGTAGGCCCAGTGGGCAGCTACGCCATGTTCCGCAATGTGATGCATTTCGAATGTTCTGATCTGCAGTTCTAGGGGTTCGCCTTGTTCGCCCACAATGGTCGTATGCAGGCTCCGATACAAGTTGGGTTTTGGGTTGGCGATAAAGTCTTTGAAGCGCCCAGGGATAGGACGCCAGATACTGTGGACAACACCGAGCACTTCATAGCAGTCCTTCACCGAATCAACAATTACGCGCAAGGCGATGAGGTCATAGATCTCATCAAAGCTTTTACCCGACAACATTTTGCGATAGATACTGTAAAAATGTTTGGGACGCCCCTGCATCTCCGCCCTTACATCGACTGCAGCGAGATGATTGCCGAGGGTAAATAAGGCCCTCTCAATTACCTCCTCGCGATTTTGCCGCTTGGCAGCGACCCGTGTCGCAATGTCTTCATAGGCGACTGGCTCCAAGTACTTGAGGGCTAAATCCTCAAGTTCCCATTGCATGCGGCTAATTCCCAGGCGATTCGCTAACGGGGCAAAGATATCTAAGGTCTCCCTCGCTGTCGGTTTTTGTCTATCTGGGGGGCGAAACTTGAGTGTGCGCATGTTGTGGAGCCTGTCCGCTAGCTTAATGAGGATAACTCGCAGGTCCTCCGCCATGGCTAGAAACATCTTGCGCAAAGTTTCGGCCTGTTGTTCCCGTTTGTTTTTAAAGTCAAGACGGCTGAGCTTGGTGACACCATCCACTAGCTTAGCTAGGCGCGTGCCGAAAGTTGTGGTAATTTCGGCTAAGCTCACACCAGTGTCCTCGACCACATCGTGCAGAATAGCGGCACAAATTGTTTCTAAATCCATCTGCATTTCAGCTAGAATGTAGGCCACAGCTAAGGGATGGGAGATATATTCCTCACCGGATTCTCTAGTCTGGCCACCATGTGCCTCTGCTGCAAACTCAACAGCCCGCGCGAGCAGGTTAAAATCTGCCCCCGGGCTGTACTGCTTAATTCTATCGGTCAACAGTCCGTAGTCGATTCCGTTCAAGGTAACTCCCCCTATGAAGAGCGAAACTAGTACTTAATTAGAGCGTGGATTGGGTAGCCAAGGAGCATTTCTCGCCCGCGCAAATCCATCAGTTCAATAAGGAAGGCCGCGCCGACAACTACGCCGCCCAGCCCAATGACCAGGTCGACGGTAGAACGAATGGTACCACCGGTGGCCAACAGGTCGTCGACAACTAACACCCTCGTGCCGGGTAGTATGGCGTCTTCGTGAATCTCAAGATTATCTTCCCCATACTCGAGCTTGTACGATGCCCTCCTAGTCTTGCCGGGAAGTTTGCCGGTTTTGCGGACGGGGACAAAGCCTTTACCAAGCGCGTAGGCCAGCGGCGTGCCGATAATAAAACCTCGCGCCTCCGGGGCAACAATGAGGTCAAACTCTGTTTGCCGGCACAGTCCAGCCATTTGGTCAACCGCCTGCTGAAAGGCCTGCCCATCTCGCAGCAAAGTGGTGATGTCGCGAAACAAAATCCCCGGTTTCGGAAAATCAGGTATAGCGCGTATTTTGGCACTGAGGTCGATCATAGTAGAGCCTCCTTTTCCCATATACATAGGGCGGTGTAGGTAGGTGATTGCGCGAGATCCCTTCTTGGTCCGCCGGGGCTTTGGTGGAGCAAAGTGACCTTGCCACCATTAAATTCAAAGGTCACTAAGTCAAGCTCAGCGAATATTCGCAGTGTGGCGGCACAGACGCTGTAGGCTACGGACAAAAGCAAGCCGTGTTCACCGGCGAACTCTTCAAGTGAAAATGCCGTACGTTTAACAAACCAGCGATAGTAATGAGCTAGCTGCTCACGCTTTGGCACTAATAGCTGTAGCTGCTCTTTCCCATTATACACTAAGTCACTGCCCACCGCATAGGTCACGTGCGGAGCATCCGGCAAGCACTGCCCCCTCCCCTGGGGAGTGACTAGGTAGGCCACATCAAGGCCCTGCAGGGCGAGTGCAGTCTTTTCCACTAGCTCCCTCCCCTCCTGCCGCAGGAAGAGGGCCTTAAACTGATGAGTGGGGATAAAGAAAGGCTCCCTCAGTTCCGCCGACAGCCTCATAAAACGGTGGTCGGCAAGGCATGGCAACAGAACCAACCACCACTCGCGGCCCACGACAAAGTCCTGTACATAAATTGACACCTGATTCTTTCCCTTGTAGGTGTCAAGGGAGGCCCGAAAAGCCAGGCGCACCCTGTCACCAATGGCGAGCTCAGCAGAGCGACGCGCTTGATTGAACATTATCGCACCTGCCTTCTCACCATCGGCCCTAGCTATGAGCAAGCGCAAGTGTTGCCTTTCACTTCCGACCAGGCTCTTGTCGGCTAGGGTACACGGATTGGAAGCAAAAATGGGTTGGGCATTGCCCACTCCAAAGGGTGCTAGGAGGGCAATATCGGCCAGTAGCTGCTCGGTGACCTCCTCTAAGCTAAGCTCGGCTTGAATACGCAACCTAGGGATAAAAAGATCAGCTGTTATTTCGCCCGCCAAGGACAAAAAGCATGCGCTAAAACCGTTAAGCTGTTCCCCCCGCATCGTCAGTCCTGCGGCCATGGGGTGCCCGCCACACTGTAGCAGCCAGGCTTGGCAGCGGCGTAAAGCGGCAATGAGGTCAAAACCGATGATGCTCCGCCCGGAACCGCGCCAGACTCCCTGTTCATCCTGACAGAGTAAGATGGTGGGTCGATGAAAGCGCTCAACCAAGCGTGAGGCGACAATCCCGATAACGCCGGGCGGCCAGTGGGGAGCAAAAAGCACCAGGGCGGGAGCGTCCAGGTCGACCATCGCCAATGCCTCGGACAGCACTTCTGCCTCTAACCGTTGTCGCTCGCGGTTAAATGCATCAAGATCTCTAGCCAAGGCTTGGGCCACCACATCGTCCTGGGTAAGCAGGAGCTCCAAAGCAGGAACCGCATCGTCAAGCCGCCCAGCCGCATTAAGGCGCGGGGCCAACATATAAGCAATATTGCCAGCGGAAATCTGCGCGGGCTTCACCCCGGACACCTCCATCAGCGCCTTGAAGGAACACCGGGGGTGAGTAAGTAAGACCAACCCCTTCCGGACATACAGGCGATTCTCTCCCACTAAGGGAACGAGGTCGGCGATGGTGCCCACCGCTACATAATCCAGTAAATCTCGCGCCCCCTCGCCTAACAAGGCGCAAGCCAACTTATACGCCACACCAACGCCGGCTAAATCTTTAAAAGGATATGGACATCCCCCTATCTTCGGGTCAATGATGGCAAACGCTAGAGGTAGTTCCGGTGCGGGAGTATGGTGGTCGGTAATAATGAGGTCTATGCCAAGACTATGAGCGACCTTGGCCTCGTCAACTGCTTGTACACCGCAGTCTGCAGTTACGATTAAGGTCACACCCTGACTGTGGGCCAGAAGGATGCTCTCCCTCTGGATGCCATAGCCTTCGGCCCGGGTGGGGATATAGATTTGTGCTCTGAGGCCATAGCGAGTGAACGCCAAAAACAATAACGCTGCGGAAGTCACTCCATCAGCATCATAATCTCCATGGATAAGCACTTTCTCGTTTTTCTCCCGCGCTAGGCCGAGGCGCAGGGTAGCAAGGGACATGTCGCGAAAGAGAAATGGGTCGTGTTCATGGCAGAAATCAGGATAAAGAAAAGCTTCGAGCGACTTGAGGTCACTAATGCCCCGACTACGTAGGATCTGCAGAACGATGGGGTGGAGACCGCTTGGCGTAGCTCCATCCAGGCCGTCGGGCATAACGAACTCCCATGCCGTTCGAGCCGTTTGCTCGAGAGCACGCAATTTACTTCCCCCTAAAATTACATGCTGTCTATTTCACCGCGGGGGACTGCCTTTCCTGCTTGTGCCGCACCACCGTTCGCCGCTCCTTGGCGATAATACCAATTAATTTTTCGGGCGTGATTTCATCAATGACATAAAGGCTGCCCTGAGCTACTCGTGCCAGGTTTTGCAGAATCTCTTGATTGGGCAGAAGTCCTATACAGCAAAGCTTTATCCCTTGCTGCGGCAATTGCTCTGCCACCGCTAGGGCATCAGCTAGGGGATCAGAACTTTTCTGCGAGACAGTAGGGATGCCGTCGGTAATGACCACCAATAGTGTTTCTTGGACCGAAGCATGTTGACGGAGATAGCTAGCGGCGCGTTCCAGCCCAAGTGCCAATGGGGTTAGTCCTTCGGGACTGATCTGACGCAGGCCGGCTTTGAGCAATGAGCGATTGCGCGTAAAGTGGACCGCAACCTCCACTTTGTTCTCCTGAAAGTAGATGACCCCGACTCTGTCTTTAGTGACATAGAGCAGATGAGAGGCCAGAACCTTGGCTGATTTCATGCGCTGTCCCAACATGCTGGCTGAGGCGTCAACTAGCAGCAAGATGTCGCATTTGCCACGAGAAACTTGACGCACGTATCGCAGGTCCTCTCTGACGACCTGCCAGGGTTGTTGTTGGCGAGCATTTCTTTTGAGGCTT
>QLUC01000063.1 GCA_018725275.1 Bacillota bacterium
GGCGTGCGGGCCGCGAGCTGTTCAATGGTCACCTTGATGATGGCGGCAAACGGCAAAGATTATGACCAAGGGGTGAAGATTGAGCGACTGCCCGATAATTTGCCCCCTTATCCACCGACCAAGGGTCATGTCAATGCAGGTTAAGTAGCGTAAGACCCGTAAGCGATACTTGCTGGGAAGCATCTCTCGAAACCTCGGCGATTGTGCCCCCGCCCACTACCAGATCGCCGTCATAAAGCACCAGTGATTGACCGGGCGTTGGTGCTCTGACTGGGTCCTGAAAGGTGACAATAGCGCAATCTGCCCCAGAGAAATTCACGAAACAAAAAGAACCGTCCCCGGCGCTTCGCACTTTGGCGGTGAGCAGCTGTGACGGCGGGGGGTACAGAAGAAAATGCAAATCGGTAACTAGCACTTCCCGCTGCCAGAGGGCAGCATGGGGACCGACGACGATAAGATTGTTGGCAGGATCGATGCGGAGTACGTAGAGTGGGTCAATCGAGGTCAGTCCCAGACCCTTGCGCTGTCCAACAGTATACCCGTGTATACCCTGGTGGGTGCCCAGCATGCGCCCTACCTCGTCGACTATCAACCCCGGGCGGGCTGCTATGCCCTCGGCGTTGAGAAAGCGTTTGTAGTCATCGTCAGGAATAAAGCAAACTTCCTGGCTGTCCGGTTTATTAGCCACCAGAAGGCCGATTGCGGCGGCAATTTCTCTCACTTTGGACTTTTCTAAGTGGCCGAGGGGAAACAGGGTATGCCTCATCTGTTCCTCGGTCAGGCGAAAGAGCATGTAGCTTTGGTCCTTGTGCTTATCGACACCGCGCCGTAGACGAAATGAACCAACGGAACCGTCCCCGTGGTCGGAACCGTCCCCGTGGTCGATCTGGGCGTAGTGCCCGGTAGCAATAAACTGACACCCGAGGGACTTAGCCTGCTCAAGAAAAGAGGTGAAGCGTACGCGGCTGTTACAGGCGATACAGGGGTTAGGAGTCCGCCCCTGTCTATATTCGTCAATAAAATAGTCGACCACTTGCCGACGAAAAATATCTTTGTAGTTAAGAACATAATGAGGTATTCCGAGTTTGTGGGCGACAGAACGGGCATCTTCGACCGCACTTAAGGAGCAACAACCGCCCACATCAAGGTCATCGCCATCCACCCACAGGCGCATGGTCGCGCCCACGACCGCATACCCTTGTTGTTTAAGCAGGTAGGCGGCCACAGCGCTATCCACTCCCCCACTCATGCCCACTAAGACCCGTGGCGGCATTACTGACTGCTCCCTGTGGCTCGCCAGGACCTGCCCAGAGCGTGCAGCCGTGACAGAACCTCACTGATATCAGCGCGGTCCACATTCAAATGCGTAACAAAACGCACTCTATTGTTATCAAGCGCGTTTATGTTGACGCCAACGCCTGCCAGGCGCATAACAACCTCCGTAGCCGATAGCCCCAGTGGCGCTGTACTAGCGATGACAATATTGGTCTCTACCTGGGCAAGATCGAGGTGAAAGCCACAATCTAACAACCCTTCGGCCAAGTATCGGGCATGCCCGTGGTCAAAGCGCAGACGCTCTACCATGGTCTTTAAGGCGACCACCCCAGCCGCAGCGATAATTCCCGCTTGGCGCATGCCGCCGCCAAGCATTTTACGCACCTTCCGCGCTTTCCCGATAAAATCGCGGCCACCCACAAGCAGTGAGCCCACCGGTGCGCCCAGCCCTTTAGAGAGGCAGAGGCTGACAGAATCACAGGAAGCGACAAGCTGTGCCGCCGGCAGCGAAAGCGCTACACTGGCGTTAAAAAGCCTGGCTCCATCAAGATGGATAGAAATTCCATGCGCTCTGGCAATTGCTCCGAGACCCTCCATTTGCTGTACATTCGCCACACTCCCTCCGGCACGATTGTGGGTGTTTTCTAGACAAAGCAGAGAGGTCTTTGGAAAATGTATATTGTCTGCGCGAATGCTGCCCGCTACATCTTCCGGCTGCATGATGCCCCGCTTACCGGGCACACATTTCGGGACAAGACCCGCGATTGCCGAAATACCGCCGACCTCATAGAGAAAGATGTGTGATTCGGTCTCCAGAATGACCTCATCCCCGCGCTGGCAGTGCACCATCAAAGCTAAGAGATTGCCCTGGGTGCCACTGGTAACAAAGAGGGCTTTTTCTTTACCTAACAGTTCCGCGCCTAATTCTTCCAGGCGGTTAACAGTGGGATCTTCACCATAGACATCGTCCCCCACTTCCGCGCTATACATGGCTTCGCGCATGGCAGGAGTGGGCAGGGTAACAGTATCACTGCGAAGATCAATGATTTTCATAAGCTGCTCCTACTCCTCCTACTCCTATAGGTAGGGTTGAATCCGACTGAGAATCATGGGTTTGGACATCAGCCCGACCAGACGAGTGACCTCTTGGCCATTCTTGAATAATACTAAGGTAGGAAGGCTCATGATGCTTAGCTCCATGGCCAGCGCCATGTTTTCATCCGAGTTCATTTTCGCGACCTTTATTTTACCCGACTGTTCAGCGGCGAGCTGCTCCAGCACCGGGGCGATCATGCGGCAGGGACCACACCAGGCCGCCCACACATCGAGAAGAACCGGCAATTTAGATTCTAAAACTTCCTTGGAATAGGTGGCGGCAGTTACGGTGACTACATTTGCGGACATTTCTATCTCTCCTTACAATCTTCTTTATCCGAAAAACCTGTGATGGTGGGGGTATACTGATTTGACTGTCGTATCTTCGGCTCTAGAGACATCTTGATCACGCCATAGGAACAAGCCAACCCGAATAGGCCAAGAAATAGCGCGTAGATCTCGCTTTGCAGAAAGACCATGCCCAGAAACACGCCAAGAAAAAGGAAGAGCAACGGCCACAGATAGACCCACAGCGCCGCCTTGAGCACCTGGTGGTCGGGCAAATCAAGCATCACCCGATCACCTACTTGGGCGGCAAGGGGGTTCAGCACCTCTAGGCGCAGCTCCTTAATCTCATGGGCCAAGCCACACTTTTGCCGACAACTTCCACATGCCCCCCGCTGCAAAACCTTGACTGTGGCGCGCGAATCCTTTAGAGAGACTACAACACCGCTCTGCCGCACTAATATCCCCCCCACGACATACAATACATAAGTATGCGCTTTAGCCCATTGTACCGCTGTAGACCAGCGTGGTCAAACTTTCGCAAGCAAAAATGCGCCGCCAATAATCAATGGGAGACAGGCCTAAAACTAAATACACTTACTCTTGCGACGATGGCGGCGAGTATTGACGCCCTATGTGAAAAAATGTACAATGAGTTTAAGGTATTGTTATATTATTCACATGAGGAGGAGTGGTCCCGTGGACATCCAAGTTTGCATCGGCAGCGGCTGCCACCTCAAGGGTGCTCATTTTGTGATAAATAGACTCAAACGGCTTATATCCGACCACCAATCTGGGGCGGGCATAACATTGCGAGCGTCTTTTTGTCAAGAACACTGCACTGAAGGAGTGGTGGTGCGTATCGATGGCACTATCATTAAAAGGGTCACTGTTGACAACATCGAAACTCACTTCCTTGAGGCGGTGAGCAGACGATGAGCGTCATATCCTCCCTACCAGCGAAGTGTAAGGACTGCCACCGTTGTATCCGCGCCTGCCCCGTAAAGGCCATCGATTTACGCAACGGCCAGGCACGGGTGGTACCCGAGAGATGCATTGTTTGCGGGTTATGCGTCACCTCCTGTCCTCAAGGTGCCAAAATGGTGCGAGACGACCTGCCTCTAGTTGCCCTGTGGCGCAAAAACAGCATTCCGATGGTCGCTAGCCTCGCCCCTTCCTTCCCGGCGGCGTTCCCACACTTGGATCCCCACCAAGTGATTGCCGGCTTGAAGGCCCTCGGCTTTGTCCACGTAGAAGAAACCGCTCACGCCGCGACCGCCGTCGCCAAGCACTACCATGGTGCAGCGCAGTCTGCCAGCGATAGGGCGGTAATTTCCTCTTGCTGCCCAGTGATTGTCAACCTAGTGGAGATGTACTATCCTGAGCTCATCCCTAATCTGGCCCCGACCATCTCCCCCATGATTTTACATGGTCACAGGTTGAAGGAGAGATTCGCCGGTGCGAAAGTGGTCTTTGTAGGCCCCTGTGCAGGCAAGATTGATGAGACGAGGCGAGAATCATCCAACGGTGCGATTGACGCAGTTATAACATTTAAGCAGCTACAACGCCACTGGGATGATGCTTGTATTGATCCCGCACTACTTGAACCCACACCCCCCGCTGAAATAAATCGAGCTCCGCGCCTCTACCCGCTTGGACGAGGCATTTTGGAATCTAGCGGCTTGCCCACAACTTCGGTGGCGACGATAGTAAGCATAACGGGCATAGAGCGCTGTATTGATGTGTTTAAGGACCTAGGCAAGGTCCTCCTCCAACCTGCCTTTGTCGAAGCCCTGGCCTGTCAGGAAGGTTGTGTGGGCGGCAGTGAAATGCCCTGTGCGCATAGTGCCATGACGCGCCGAGAAGCAGTGATGCGGTATCATGAGAAATGTAGCCACCAAACCAAGCCTTCCCTGCCAAGCCTGGGCTTGAAGTGGGAAGCCACCCCCTGCACCTTCACCTCCCGTGTACCTCCATCGAGGGACATCAGCGAAGAAGAAATACGCCAAGTTCTGCTCCAAATTGGCCAGGCTGGCACCGAGGACGCTCGCAACTGTGGAGGGTGCGGATACGACACCTGTCGTGAAAAGGCTATTGCCACTCTCCAGGGATATGCTGAACTAGAAATGTGCGTCCCCTTTATGAAGGCAAAGTTCGAATCTCTCTCCCATCTCGTTGTTGACTCTTCTCCCAATGGGGTCATTGTAACCAGCTATGACCTCACCATTCATCAGTTTAATGCCGAGGCGGAGCGCATTTTTAACCGAGACGGTTTGCCCTCAAAGGGAGCTCACCTCTCCGCGTTTCTTGACCCAGAGGACTTTATTGAAGTAGTTGCTACCGAAAAAGTTCGCCATAAACGTGTGGAGTATGAACAAATACGAACCGTTACCCGGCAGGTTATCTATGCCTTGCCCCAATACAAGCTTGTGGTCGGCATCATCACCGACATCACCGACCAGGAAGTACGCAAGAGAGACCTTGATGCCAAGCACCAACAAACTATCCAGCGCGCCAGCGCGGTTATTCGCAACCAAATGAAATTAGCGCAAGAAATTGCCGGCTTACTCGGCGAAGCCACAGCGGAAACGAAGTCCACCCTCCTCGACCTCATCAACAGCTTGACAGATGAAAACGGTGGCACAAAATGAAACTCACGGCAGATATTGGCGTCGCCAAAGGCAACAAGTACCGCGAAGAACTCTGCGGTGACGCGGTAAAAATTATACGCACTGCGGGACAAACAACCGTCATTTTGTCCGATGGTCTAGGGAGCGGGGTAAAAGCTAATATCGTGGCCACGCTCACGACCCAGATTGCGACGGGTTTATTGCAGCGGCAGGTCCCCATAGAACATGTCATCTCGACCATCGTTGATACTCTACCTACCTGCCGCGTGCGTGGGCTCGCTTATGCCACTTTCAGCATCTTGCAGATCCATGCTGATGGCCGGGCTATGCTGTACGAGTACGATTCCCCCCCCGCATTCCTGTTCCGTAACGATCGTGTAGTTTTTCTTGAGCGGACGACCAGGACCATTTGCGGGCGAACTATTCACGAATCAAACTTTTATGTCGAAGAAGAAGATGTGTTGCTCATGGTTACCGATGGGATTATTAATGCCGGAGTGGGAGAGTCTTTTGACCTCGGGTTGGGCGAAGATGGCCTCATGCACTTTCTCACCTCTCCTTGCACTAACTGGCACAGCGCCGAGCAACTTGCTGACTTTATCGTAAAATTGGCTCATACATGTTATCGCAATCAGCTTGGCGATGACTGTACGGCAGTAGCGCTGCGTGTAAGAGCGCCCAAAATGGTAACCGTATTGTCCGGTCCTCCTTTGTCCCCAGAAAATGATGTCGCTATGGTCCAAGCCCTCATGGAAGGGAACTCGAGCAAGAAAATTGTTTGCGGAGGAACCAGTGCCAAGATCGTGGCACGAATCCTCAAGGCAGAAATTGAAACCACCCTCGATTACATTGATCCACGAGTGCCTCCCGTGGCCAAAATTAAGGGCATTGACTTAGTCACAGAAGGCGTTCTCACGCTCAATCGCTGCTATGAGATATTGCGCGAAGTACAAAGTGTCTGCGAATTTCCCCGCACAGCTGACGGAGCCACCCTTTTGGCCAAGGAAATATGGAATGCCGAAGAGGTGCGATTCCTCGTGGGTAAGAGCTTCAACCAAGCGCACGCAAACATTGAAGAACTGATGCAACTGGCCCCACGCCAGTACATTATCACTCGCCTGGTTAGCCTACTCAACAGTCGCGGTGTCCGCACCGAGATAATTTACTACTAGGAGGTTTGCTAATGAAAATCTTAACACTAGAATTTTGCGTCGGTACGGCCTGCCATATGAAGGGCACGCCGGACATCATCGCCGCTGTCGAGGCATTGCCTCCGGAGATGCGCAGTAATATATTGCTTCGCCTAACCCATTGCCTAGGGAATTGTGGTGCCGGCCCGAATGTCAAATTTGATGGCATTTTGCATTCACGAGTCACCGTTGACTCGCTATCGGATCTTCTCAAGCGGTATTTTCAACAAGAATAAGAGGTGAGATTATGCCCAACCACAATTCCGATATCGCCAGAATCAGACGCGAAATCTATGCTGCCATAGCAGATATGGCTTGGCGAGACAGCCTATCCGCAGAGATTGACGACTTCCCGGATAAGTTCATCTCTCTACAAACCATGCGTTATCGTTGCTGCGAGCATAAAGAGAAAGCCATCATCAAGGAGCGCTTGCGTGTGGCCCTAGGACTCACTTTGTACGAAATCGACAAACACATGACCTTAAGTGACATGGCGAAACTAGCTCTCAGTAAACCGCTCAAACCGTCCAGGTGTACCTTGGAGATGTTGTCGGTGGCCTGCGACCGTTGTCCCTTTGAAAAATATATCATTACCGATGCCTGCCGCAATTGTGTGGCCCACCACTGCTGCGTGGTCTGCCCGAAAGATGCTATCACCATCGTCCACAACCGTGCCTATATTGACCGCAATCGTTGTGTTGAGTGCGGTTTGTGCGAAAGGAATTGTCCTTTCCGGGCCATCATCCAAGTCACACGCCCCTGCGAGCAGGCTTGTGCCGCCAAAGCAATTACGCGGGACCAGCACAATGCCGCGGTTATTGATTGTGAAACATGTGTCAACTGTGCGGCCTGTATACCGGCCTGCCCCTTTGGCTCCATTACCGCCTACACCCAAATAGCACAGGTTATAACCAGGCTCAAGCAACATTCTAAGCCCATCCACGCCTTAGTGGCTCCTTCCTTTGTCGGGCAGTTCGGCCCGCGAGGCACACCGGGCGCCCTCCGCTCCGCGCTACTGGCGCTAGGCTTTACTGCTGTTCATGAAGTCGCCAAGGATGCCCACAAAGTGGTGACGGAGGAAGCACAAGAGCTACAAGAGAGGATCGCCGCCGGCGATGCCTTCATGGCCTCGTCCTGTTGCCCGAGCTTTGTGGCCATGATCAAGACACATTACCCCGAGCTGGCTGGTTCGCTATCTTCGGCCCCCTCACCGATGGCCCTGCAAGCGGCCCTAATTCGCCAAGAGGACCCCCAGGCCACCATAGTCTTTATCGGTCCTTGTATCGCCAAGAAAACCGAAGCCGCTAATTCCGCTTTTGTGGATGCTGTCCTAACTTTTGAGGAGCTCGGCTGTATCTTTGTCGCCACCAATATAAATGTTGCGGCCTTCGAAAATAATGGTGCACTCGACCAGGCTGACGCTTTGAGCCGAGGATTTGCCAAGGCAGGCGGTGTCAGCAAGGCTATCAGTTGCGCCCTAGGCGATGGCCATAATGTGACCATGCGTGTTGCCAATGGACTTGAGGAGGTCAGGGACTTGCTCAAGCAAGCCGCGGCAGGCAAATTAGATGCGCAATTTCTTGAGGGCATGGCCTGTGTCGGCGGCTGTATTGCGGGGCCGGGCACTCTCATCAAGCCGAATGTGGCCGAAAAACTTCTAGACCGGTACTGTCAGTCGTGATCCCCCTGTTGTCGAAATATTAGGGGTGTGTTATAGTCAGCAGGTCTGGGGGGAACGATTTGCGCATCTGGCTTGAGTACCAACAACATTATCGCTCCTACAATTTGAATATCCGCACTCTTCTCTGGCATTATTGTTTATGGCAAATGGGAGCAGCCATTTATGGACTGCTCTTTCCTTTATACCTGCTCGCGGGCGGACTCGATGAGCAGGCTATGGGGGGTCTGTTCGCCCTTAGTACGCTGGGGATGGCCCTTACGGCCATCCCTGCCGGTTTGATTGCCGACCGCATTGGCCGCAAACGCAGTTTTGTCATCGGCGCCCTAGCCAGCCTGATAGTGGCGGTGCTGCGGGCCTCCGTTCTCCACCTCCCTCTCTTGCGCCTGCTGCACTTCGCAGACGGTGCTTTTCTCATGTTATTTATGGCTTCTTACAGCCCCTTTGTCGCCGAAAACACCAATGCCGAGAACAGGGTGCATGCATTTAGTCTTGGTGCTATGGGCATGCTCGGCGCGGGCATTATCGGCAATTATGTAGGCGGGCTTTTACCGCGCCTAGGGGCTTCGCTTATGCCCAATCTAGGGGAGGTCAATCTCTATCGGGCCATCTTCTTGGTGGCCCTCCTACTCATGGCCTATTCTTGTGTTTTTCTGCTTAAGATCAAGGATTCAGCGCGCGAGCAAGGGTCCACTTTAGCAGGAAAATGGACCTGGCCGGACGCATCAGACCTCGGCTTCCTCTGGCGCTACATGGTAGCCGCAGGGCTCGTGGCACT
The DNA here is from genome assembly GCA_018725275.1 of Bacillota bacterium. Classification (GTDB taxonomy): domain Bacteria; phylum Bacillota; class UBA994; order UBA994; family UBA994; genus BS524. Next base: position 8,932 of record QLUC01000063.1, read on the forward strand.
GGGGGCCGCCCACTTCATGCCCTTTGCCACCCCGTTCTTTCGCCGCACCTTCGCGGCCACCCCGGGCCAACTGGGATTGATATTTAGCTTAACTCAACTCACCGTACTTCTCGCTACCGCCATAGCCCCGAGTCTGGCGGCAAAATGGCAACCTATCCCCGCCATCCTGTTCACCCGCATCATCTCTTTGCCGCTCCTTTTTGGCATTTCTACCGTGACCAGTCTGCCGGTAGCTGGGGGCCTCTTCATGTTGCGCAGTGCCTTCATGCAAATGTCCTCCCCTCTTGAGACCACCTTCTTCGTTTCGCATATTTCCCCTAAATTTAGGGCCACCGCCAACGGCATAAACAACATGGTCATGAGCTCTTTGCGTGCCTTGGCTACCTACAGCGCAGGGTTCATCATCACCTCCGCCGGGGTGTTTTCTGGTTACCCAGCGACCATCCAAATTATGCTATTTTGCTACATCCTTTCAACCTTTTTTTGGTGGTTCTATTTTTCTCCCCGCCGAAAATAAGCTGCGCACTAAAAACCCACAACCTTTCAAGGTTGTGGGTTAAAATATTCCCCCGCCATGCCGTGGCCCCTCGTTTTGAACCTGCTCTCCGCAGGTGGGTTGCTTGCTTTATCCCGCGCGAATCCGACTTGCGGCTACCACTTGGAACAAAGGTTAAACATCCCGTTTTGTTGGTGTTAGGAACAAAACTCCTAGAGCTCACGCACATCGCAGGGCAAAACAAACGATTTATTGCTCTTATCTTAACATGCGCCAGACCATCTTCGCAAGAGCAAATGTTTCCTCACAACTTGCCATTACTTGCATAAAATAAAGCAGCATCAATGAAGGAGGCGAGTAAATGGAGCTACCCGGTTGTTGATTATATCCTCACCGGCCTATTAATTTCCCGGGGGTCGAACGTGCTACATGACCTCCTACAACAGGTGGGCAAGTACAAAAAAATTAA
>QLUC01000064.1 GCA_018725275.1 Bacillota bacterium
AAATGGGACGCTGTAGCGCAGGGACATGAGGGCTAGCATTTTTCTCCCTTGCAAGTGACAGAGGGTACAGGGCAGAGTGGCTGTCAAACTAACGAGAGAAACTTCTAGTCCCTGGGCGCAATGTGGGCTATAATAATACCAAACAAAGGGAGGGATGAACTGTGAATATCAGCCATGACGCAACGCCTAAGATGAACATCGTCGCTATCAAAATTGCTAACCGCAGCGCCAGTGCCACTAAGGTGCAGCCGCTTCTGACCCAGTACGGATGCTACATCAAGACACGTATTGGCTTCCACCATACGGCCGAAGACCACTGCGCAGAGGATGGCCTCATCATCTTGCAAATGGTTGGCGGGTGCGAGGTTGCGGATGAGTTAATTGCCAAACTCAACGTCCTCGAACAGGTACAGGCCAAGTACGTAGCCTTTCCCTAGACCACGGCTAGCTCATCGGCAGGCATTGCGGCCGCGAACCATGCCTCGGGTTCCTTCTCCCGCGGGATGAAGAAGTAGGTAGAAAGTAAGCGCACTAATCCCAAAGGCCAATGTCCAAGTCATGCAGATGAGGCCGCTCATGGTGGCCCGCCCATGACCGCTACAGTAGTGACTAGGGGTATGACCGAAAAACCGACCCTAGTTCGGATACGGTCGCTGAGCAGCCCGGCCGGCAGGGCCAATGGAACATTGTTTCTACGGCAATCACTCCGACTCTGCCACAACAAATCTTAAATTACCCAAGCAATAGTATCGATCGGGCCTTCATGATGGGGATAGATTTTAAAATTTACAAAAACACATCCTAGTGGTTTGTTGCTACGACCAAAAATCGTGGTTTTTCGTAGCGACGGTGTAATACACCGTCGTCCTCGCACCACACCTTTTCCTCGCGTTATTCCCGTTTGTTGGTCAAACAGGGACAACGCACCATTGGTGCGTTGCTACGAAGCGTGAGCGTACTAGGAATGAAAAAAGGTAGAACTTACTTAGTGCCGTGTAATCAATGCGAAGCTAAACCCTCTCTTGCGCCTAGAAGGAGGCCACTTGCTCTCGCAGCCTTTGCTCTGCTCCTTGGCTCAGCCCAAATGTCGGCAGTTCCAGCTCTAGCTTCGCAGGCGTCCCAAAACCGCCGACATAACCGTTTAGCCGGGAAACGGCGGTGCTTCGGAGAAGTTGAGGTAGGGTCTTGTACTTGGCCTCGACCTCTTGAAAGATTTTCGGCAGGCGACGCAGATAGTACTTTTGGTGGTAGCCCTCCGCGAGATAGAAATGTTCAATGAGGCTGGTTTCTGTTTGCACTGCGCCCAGTCTGCACTCATACTCGGCCTTGCTTAAAATGGCTAGGTCGAGGTCCTCCTTGTTTTCGCAGAGCACCAAGCTACTGTACTGGCGCGAATGAACACGGAGCCGCGGGCGATGACTGCGCCAAAAAGTATCTATGAGTTGTGTCAAACTCACTGCCAAGGGATTGTAGTCGATCTGCACCACCTCGACATGGTCACCGAGATGGTGATACGCCGGCTCTGGGGTGGTGCCCCCGGCATAGCCCACGCGCGTGCGCACCACGCCATCTACTAGCCCAAACTGGGCATCCGGACCCCAGAATCAGCCCATGCCGAAAGTTATAGTAGAATGTGCCTTGAAGGCGAGAGCGGCAGAGTTAGTGCAGTACCTATGCCCGGTGGGCACAGGACCATCCAAAAAGAGGTGCCCGATATGTCCGCCGCAATTGGCGCAGTGTATTTCCCGACGGCTCATGCCAAAGCGGGTGTCGATATCTTCCCCGAGTGCCCCGGCGGACACAGCCTGCCAAAAGCTGGGCCACCCGGAGCCCGAGTCGTACTTATGGTCTGAACTGAACAATGGTACCCCGCAACCACCGCAAAGATACAGCCCCGGCTCCGCGTGGTGGCAGTAAATATTGACGAAGGGCCGCTCGGTTCCCCGCTCGCGGAGCACCCGGTAAGCCTCACTACTGAGGTCCCTTCTCCATTCATCCTCACTCTTGACCACCTGAAACGGCAAGACATCACTCATGCTAGGCCCGGATCATGATTAGTAGCATTTTAAACTGACCTACAGCCTGCAAAGCATGGGGCTCATTCGCCGGCATAATAATCAGTTCACCCGCTTTGACCCGCTGGGCATTGCCAGAAATAATAATGTCGGCTTCGCCTTCTAAAATCTGCACGAGGGCATCATAAGGAGCCGTATGTTCGCTCAATCCCTGCCCCTCGGCAAAAGCGAAAAACGTCACCGTACCCACTTTTTTGTTTATTATCGTCCGACTGACTACTGAGCCCTCTTGGTACTCCCCAAGAGCGGCGACGCCCACCACTTGGCCGAGTAACTTTCCTTTCGGCGCACCTGCCATTATGACCGCCCCTTTTCCCCTCTTCTTAAATATATACTATCACAAGCGCAGGCCAACCCCTAGCAAAGGAGGAAGACAGAATGAGCGAAATAGCAATTTTTGCCGGAGGATGCTTTTGGTGTATGGTTTCACCCTTTTATGCCCTAGAGGGCGTAATCAGCATTGACTCGGGCTACATAGGCGGTCATCTGAAAAACCCCACCTACGAAGATGTCAAAAAACAAAAGTCCGGGCACTACGAGGCGGTCAGGATTATCTACGACCCCGGCCTCACCAGCTATGATGAGCTCCTCGCCGCTTTCTGGGTGCAAATAGACCCGACCGACCCGGGCGGACAGTTTCACGACCGCGGCCCGTCCTACCGCACGGCAATCTTCTACCAGAACGACCATCAGCGCCGCGAAGCGCTCGCCTCCAAAGCAGAACTAGAAAATTCCAGGCGCTTTGCCGCCCCCATCGTTACCGAAATACTGCCCGCCAGCCAATTCTACGTTGCGGAGGAGTACCATCAAGATTTCCATCAGAAAAACCCCATCGCCTACCAAGCAGACAGGGTTGTTTCGGGGAGGGATGAATTTATTAAGAAATATTGGGGGGAAGACTACTGGGATCTGTTGGTGAAGAAGCAATGAAGGTGGTCCTCTTATGAGCGGAGCTATCCTGCAGCCCATAGGCCCGGGTGAGAGGACACAGATTATCCAGTGCCTCGCTGATGCCTTTCGGCAAGACCCTGTCTTTCTCAGGCTGTTTCGGAGCACGGCGCCGGGACGCGATCTCTATTACCGCCGCTTCATGACCCTCTGGGTGGACAATTCCCTTAGGGAGCAACACAAATTGCTCGGGTTTCTCGAAGATGGCCGGGTCGCCGCGGTGGTGGGAGTAGCCGGGCTCGGTAGCGTAAGCCGGGTCTCTTGGTCCATTCGCTCTACCTTGCCCGCTATGCTCGGCGTACTGCCCGGCATGTATATCGGCGTCGGCCTGTCCATGTTGCGCGCCACCGCCCACCCTAAGAGCATCCCCTTGGAAGCCTGCGAACTCAGCATGTTGGCTGTTCCCCCTGAGTTCCAGCGCCGTGGGCTGGCCCGCGACTTGCTTGGGGCCGTACAAAACCTGTTGGCGGAGCATCCCGCGGTTGCCGGCATCTACCTCTATACCACGGCCGCGGGCAGCCTGCAGTTCTACCAGCACCTCGGCTTCACACTGGTGGCCTCAGCATCGGCCATGGGGGTGCCGGTGTACCATCTTTACCGCCACCGCGACCTCAGCAAGAGTGAACTAGACTAGAGCTCCGCCGTCAATACTGACGATGCTGCCATTCATAAAGGCGGCCTCGTCACAACAGGCGAAAAGTACCGCCTGGGCGATTTCCTCTTCTTTGCCGAGTCGCCCCATGGGTTGCCTGCTGATAAACTCGGCCCGCATCGCGGCGGGGTCTTGATGGGCCTGCATCCTCTCTTCTAAGGATGGGGTGTAGGTAGTGCCCGGACAAACACAGTTGACCCGAATATTTTCTTTCATATAGTCGGCGGCCATAGCTCGCGTGAGCGAGACTAGGGCTCCTTTTGATGCGCAGTAAGCGCTCCGGTCGGTAACACCCTTCAGGGCGGCTACGGAGGCGATGTTGACGATAACCCCGCCACCTACTTTCTTCATCTCCGGGATGACGTACTTGGCCACTAAGAAGGCCCCTTTGACATTAACCCGCATCGTCTTGTCAAAATCTTCTTCGGACATATTGTCCACGCGCCCCGGCAGGACAATCCCCGCATTATTGATCAGGATATCAATGCGGCCGAAGGCGGCAACGGTCTCCTTGACCATTTTCGCCGCATCGGCTGCCTGCGACACATCCCCGGCAGCCAGTATGCCCTCTGCCCCCAACTCCTGCACGAGGCGCAAGGTCTCCACCCCGCCCTTAGATAGGGCCAAATCATTGATGGCCACCCGTGCCCCGCGCTCAGCGAACATCAAGCTCGATTTGCGACCTATGCCGGCACCCGCTCCCGTTACCAGGACCACCTTGTTACGAAAGTCCACCCAACATCCCCCCTTTTTATCCTTAAGTGCCAAAAATCAGATTAGGCAAAAATAGTACCAGTCCCGGGAAGAAAATGACCAACAGCACCACCAGTACAACTAGCGCCATGAAAATCCATGACTCCTTGACAAACTCCATGACGGAGCACTCAAATATGGAGCAGACAACAAACATAACTACCCCGAGAGGTGGAGTGAGCAGCCCCACCGTGAGCGTCAGCACCATCACTATGCCAAAGTGCACCAAATCAATGCCCAAGGTCCCCGCCACCGGAACGAATATTGAGGTGAGCAGCAAAATAAGCACAGTGGAATCCATGAACATGCCCGCCACGAGTAAAAACAAGACAATAATGAGCATAATTACCCAAGGCACGGAGGATAGGCCTAGGAGCGCGTAGGCCAAGGTTTCTGGCAGTCTTTCCCAAGTGATGCCGTAACTAAATATGGCCGACATGTTAATGACCAGCATAATCATGCCGATGTCTACGGCCGTAGATTCCAGAGTTCTTAAAAACTTTTTCCAGGTAAGTTCTTTATAGACCAAAATGCCGATGACTAACGCATAGACGACCGCAAAGGCACCCGCTTCCGATGGAGTAAAAATGCCCATTCTTAGCCCGACCATAAGGATTATGGGGAAGAGAAAGGCCCAGATGCATTCGAAAAAAGTTGATGCCATCTCCTTCATGGGAGCTTTGGTCTGACGCTCCGGCTGATAACCCTTCCGCCGGGCTACATAGGCAACACCGGCAAAGAGCATTGCTGTGATGAGCAGGCCAGGCACAATGCCGGCGGCAAAAAGTCGCCCGATTGATACCTCGCCGATGCTGCCGTATAGAACCAACCCGATGCTAGGCGGGATCATAGTCACAATCAGGGAGCTAGTCCCAATGATACCGGCCGAAAAACCTCTGGAGTAGCCGCGCGCCAGCATGCCGTCGCGCAAAATGCGCCCCTGCATAGAAGCGTCGGCAATGGCCGAGCCGCTAATGCCACCCATCATCGCCGACAGAACCACGGTAACCTGGGCCAACCCCGCTCGGTAGTGTCCCACCAAGACAGAGGCGAGTTTGAGCAAGCGGCTGGTAATCCCCGTTTCGTTAAGCAGATTGCCCGCAAAGACAAACAGTGGAATGGCCAGCAAGACGAAATTTTGTGACTGCGTCAAAAAAAGCTGCACCGGGATGGTCATAGGCAAAGTTCCTAACTGCACAAAAAAGATAGCTCCCGAAATGCCTATGGCAAAGGCAACGGGCATGCCCATCAGCATAAAAAGCAAGAACAAAGCAAACACCAGAGCCACTTAATTAGCCCCCCGCCTATCCTTCAATTTTGTTAGCATCCCTTTATATAATGCTCGCGCATTTTTAGCACAGTAGTGATGAGCAGTAATGTTGCGCCAATAGTCATGCTAAGTACTACCCATGTGTAGCTAAACCAAACTATTCCTTGGAAGCGCACAAAGCGGCTGGTGAAGGCCAGCGGTATGCTGTAACCGATGAGAAACATTAAGAACAGGGCGATGAGAGTGTGGTTGACAAACTGCAGGTAGTATCGAACCCGTTTTGGCAAATGCATGGTCACGATATCGACGGTAACCAGTTTTCCCTGCCGCATGGCGATGTCCGCACAAAAAAATACACACCACACAAATAAGAAAATAGCGATATCAATCGCCCATCCGACGGGGCGCCGCAAAGTCCGCGCCACCGCCGAAACAAACACCAGCCCAGTGAAGATGGCGATGCCCCCTTTGACCAAGGTCATTTCGGCGCGACAAATCAAGTCGTAAATTTTGGCGAGCGCCTTCATTACTTTCACCGTCCTTGTCAAATGTCTTTGTACTAGGGGGTATCCGGCCCGCCACCCACAGACCGGGCCGGATACCCAAAGATCAGCCTTCTAGCTCAGTCTATGGGGTCGGGCGGCCGAGCTCTTTGTAGATTTGGTCGCGCGCGGCGGTAAGGTTGAGCACAGTGTAAGCTGCATTGCCGGCTGCGCGGAAGGCAGCCTTGTCGACGTCGGTGACAATGGTCATGCCATTAGCAATGAGCAGTTCCCTGGCGGCGGCGATGTCGGCCTCCATGCCGCGCGAGGTGGCAAGACCTGCCTTCATATTTTCTTCGATGAGGATGGTCTGCAAGTCCTCGGGCAAGCTGTCAAACCAGGCCCGGCCTACAATCGAAAAGTTAATGAGCAAGATATGCCCGGTCTCGCTGAAGTAATCGGCAGTCTCCCACAGTTTGGCGCCGATGACATTGCGATAAACAAGCTCGGCGCCATCGATGGCATCAGTTTGCAGGGCAGTGTATATTTCACCAAAGGGCAGTGCTACCGGCGTTGCGCCGATGGCCCGCACCGACTCCTGCCAGATAGGTGCGCCGGGGGTTCTGATGCGCAGTCCCCTGAGGTCATTAGGGTGCCTGATGGGCACGTTCGTGACCATGTGCCGTAGCCCTTGCACCCACTGGAAGGATAACACCTTAATGCCAAACTTCAACTCTAGTTCTTTCAGCCATTGTTGCACGGTGGGCAGTTCTTTTAACTTCACCACATCGTCAATGGTTTCAATGAAAAACGGGGCATTCATCACGGCGATTGCCGGCACATACATCCCCAGGCGTGCCGAGTCGGTGTTTTGGCCGATATTGGCACCCATCCGCAACTGCTCGATGATGTCCTCCTCGCGACCGAGGGCCGCACTGTGTGACACCTCGATGGTCAGGCGACCGTTGCTTCTCACTCTGACCTGCTCCGCCCAGTTGAGAAAACCTTGATGATATGGCTCGGTGGGGGCTAGGACATGGTTGAAGCGCAGGACAAACTTCTCCGCGTCTGCTCGCGGTTGGCACCCGGTGATAAGTAAAACCGTGGTCGCCAATGCCGCCAGCAAAATGGCCGCTAAGATTTTCTTCCCATGTTTTAGTTGTTGCACTAGTTTCCCTCCCTATTTTTTTTTTGAGACAGACGTGGTACGGCAAATATTTTACAGAGCCTCCGTTTCCCCTCCCTTCCTGCATTTAGGCATTTGGCACTTGGCTATGAAATGGCGCAAAGTGAGTCCTCGCCAAGGTCACCCATCAGTCTTCTTGCTCCTCGCCGCCTGAATCTTGGCGATCATTTTTCTGGCATAGTCCGTGATGGCCGCATAGTTACCGGTTTTTGCTCCCGCCGTCAACTGACCGCCCACCCCAACCGCCACTGCTCCTGCCGCTATCCATTGCTCCACATTTTCGAGCGAAACACCGCCGGTGGGCAGCATATTGGCCTGGGGCAAGGGGCCCTTGATGGCCTTGATTATCTGCGGACCAAACAGTTCTCCCGGAAAGACCTTGAGGATGTCAACCCCGGCCTCTAAGGCTTCAACCGCCTCGCGGATGGTCATTATTCCCGCCATGTAAGGCACTTGGTAGCGATTGCAGAGGCGTGCGGTTTCCAGACTAAAACCAGGGCTTACTACATACTGCGCCCCGGCTAAAATGCTTAGGCGCGCCGTCTCTGGGTCGAGCACGGTCCCCGCCCCCAGCACGATCCTCGAACCATAGGAGCGGCTCAAAGTGCCTATTATTTCGGTGGCCCCAGGCACTGTATAAGTGATTTCTATAGCCGACAACCCTCCGTCGAGACAGGCGGAAGCGATGCTTTGTGCACCTTCCCCGCTATCGGCCCGTACCACCGCGACGAGGCCCACGCTGACTATTTTGTTAATAATCTCCCACTTTTTCATTCTCTACCTCCTGCTACGCCATTTATCCTTTAAGCATGGTGACGATGTTCTGCGTTGAATAGAGAGCCATGCGCTCATTGGCCTCTCTCGTGTAGGCCCCCGTGTGGGGAGTCAAAAGAAAATTACTGAGATTAAGCAATTTTTCCCCGGGTGCCGGTGGCTCCGCCGAAAAGACGTCCGTTGCGGCGTAGGCGATGCCGCCTGTGGTTAAAGCCTCGTAAAGTGCTTCTTCATCCACCAGTTCGCCACGCGAGGTGTTTATTAAGACCGCACTCTTCTTCATGAGTTGCAAAGCTACGCGGTCGATGAGGTGCTTGGTGTTTGGGGTGAGGGGCAGGTGCAGGGAGACAACATCGGCCCGAGCCAAGAGTGCCTCTAAGTTGTCCACAAGCTTTACTTGATGTCTCTCTAAGAAGCTTACGTCGTCAAAGTAGGGGTCAAAAATGTGCACATTCATCAACAAGCCACGCGCTCGCTTGGCCACCTCGCGGCCTATCTGACCGGCACCGATTAGCCCCATGGTCTTTCCCGTGAGCTCTAGGCCCATGATTCTCTCCCAGCGCCCGGCCTTGACTATTACGCCCTGTGCGCCCACATGGCGGACGGCCTCAAACATGAAAGCTATGGTCAGCTCGGCCACCGAAGTATTGTTACTGCCTAGGGCATTCTTCACCTGAATGTTGCGCTTGGCCGCGGCCACGAGGTCGATGTTGTCTAACCCCACCCCGTACTTGGAGATGGCCCTTAAGTCGCGGCAATGCGCTATTACCCGCTCCGACAGGGGGTCGAGGCCGACGATGATGCCGGCGACACCCTCACCCGCGAGACTAATCAGCTCCGCCTCGGACAAGGTGCTCCCGGTGTTGTTTTCAATTACTTGGAGCCCCGCGCTTTCGAGCAAGGGGTAGGTCAGTTCCCGATAATTCTTAAATGATTTTGGAGTGATTAACACTTTCAATCCTTATCGTCCCCCTAAGACCACTGACGGCCTAATGTCTCCCCCTGGTAGTACTTGAGGTATCTCTGAAAACGCTGGGCAAAGAACTCTTTCTGGGCGGGGTTGGGCTCATAGCTCATCTCTATTTGCGGCGCGATCTTTTTCACCGAATCAAGGACGCCGGTGGCCCTTAACCCCATGTAGGCGGTACCGAGAAGAGAAGCGTGCATCTGCCCATTGGTGTGCACCGGCAGGCCAAAAATGGAGGCCGCCATGGACAGCCAGAGCTGCGACTCCTCGATGCCACCGGAGATGCTTATAAGTTTAGGCGTGCGCCCAACGATGGGAATGGTAATCTCGTAGCACTGCCAGAGATTAAAGAGCACCCCTTCGAGCACGGCGTAGTAGAGGTCGTAGATGTCATGATTCATACGCAATTCACAGAACATGGCGTTCTTTTTGTCATCCCAGCCCGGGCCCCTCTCCCCGACCAAGAAGGGCAGAAAGATCGGTGCATCACCTTGCCGGAGGGAGTTGCGCGCCCCCGCATCGAGCTCCTTGAGGGACAGACCATTGCTCGTGCCGAGTATCTTCTTGCCAATCCACGCCACACAGTTGCCGGCGCCGGCGGTGGCGCTGCCCGCCACCCACATATTTTCGACCCCCACATAACACCATGTGGCGGGGTAATTTGCCAGGATGGGGCTATCGGTGGCTATGCGCATGGCCGCACTCGTCCCGATA
>QLUC01000065.1 GCA_018725275.1 Bacillota bacterium
CTTGGTATGCTCCGGTGTAAATGTATGCGGTGAGGCCTTCTAGCTCTAAGGCGCGCGCCTTGGCCAAGAGGGTGGCCACATGACGCGTTGTGCCGTCCGTGCCTAGGCAGCCCACCACGGTAGTGACTCCGGCGGTTGTTATTTCACTGAGCTGTACCTCCGGTGTGCGCGTAGCGGGCCCGCCCTCACCGCCCCCGCCGATGAGGTGCACATGTTGGTCGAGGAGCCCCGGCACCACCAACAGTCCGGCGCAGTCGCAAATTTCTAGGCTACCGATGCCGTGCGGGGCGTCTATAGTAGCTGCCATGTGCACAATTCTCTCGCCACACACGAGGATGTCTTGCCGGCCGAGATGATGGGGGGCGTAGACATCGCAGTCTTTGAGAAGTTTAAACATGAGGGAAGCACATCCTTTCTTGTCGTCATTTGCAACAGCTAGTCTTTATTAATTATGGGCGCTATGGCGCAGACTAAAGCCAGGAGGAGGTGGACCTATGTTTCATTTTGTGCCGGTACCTAGGCCATGCGCTAAAGAGCAAGCGAAAATCATCGAACAAGCCGCCCAAAAAATACACCAGTACGGCCTTCTGGCGCCCGCCATATTCTTTGGTGAAGCCATGAAACCTGTGTCGTTTGTGGCAGGTCAAGCATTACACGCTTTTTCTTTTCTGCCCTCAACCTACATATTAAGCGACGAGATCTGGCAGCAAATCGCTTTCATTCTCGATGACCGCAGCAAGACAGAAAAATTTCTCTCGCGCTTAGAAGAACTCGCCCAGCGGCGGCCCTAAGCGAGAACCTGGGGGGTTTTGGCTTTAAGTTCCGCTACGATGATTCCAGTCACAATCAGGGCGCCGCCCGCGATGCCGACAGCACCGAGACGGTCGCCTGCCAGTAAGTAGCCAAAAACCGCCGCAAAGACAGGTTCGGCGGAAAAGATGAGGGCGGTGTGGGTGGAGCTCGTAAATTGCTGCATGCGGCATTGCAGATAAAAAGCTAGCGCGGTGGCCAAAAAGCCGGTCATACCGATGGCCACAATGACGGATGGAGGAAAGTTCTCTGGGGGTCTTTCGAAAAACAAGGCCATGGTCCAAAAGGTGGCCGCGGCTAGCATGGTCATGCCCAGAGCAAACGAGAGTGGGTTAATGTTTTTTGCCCGCCTCCCAATGGTGATGATTTGCAGGGCGAAGCTCACCGCACAGCCAAGGACTAATAAATCTCCGAAGTTCAAGGGATTGCCGCCTGCGCCACTGAGCAAGTAAAGACCAAGGGTAGCCAAAAAGACTCCCACAGTCACTTGCTGGGGCGGCCAGGCCCGGTTGCGCAGGCTAACTATGAGGGGCACCAAGACCACCGATAAGCCGGTAATAAAGCCAGCGCGTGAAGCTGAGGTATAGAGCAGGCCGGTAGTCTGCAGAGCAAAGCCAAAGGTCAGCATGAGGCCAGGTAGGATAGTCAGACGCCAGCCTTGGCGGAGTCCCGCTATCGTTTGGGGCAGCAAGGCGAGGGCTAGGGAGGCTAGGGTGAAACGGGCGGCGAGAAAGTAAAAGGGAGTGATAGAGTTCATCGCATCCTTGACGACGGTGAAGGTCGCACCCCAGATGACGGTAACAAAGAGCAGAGACAAATCGGCCTTCCATTGCGGCCAAGTTTCATGCGGCAAATTCTAACCCCCCTTTCGCCTATTTTAACATACAATGACTTGACTTCCGGTAGCCTGCCTTGTAGTTTATTGGCGATACGCGCTTCGCCATGCTCATCACTCTAACAAGTGACGCGGGGTCTATGGGCCTACTGGCGCTTTAACAACGGCGGTTGGCAAACCGCCCGCGTTTAGCCCGCTTGGAACACAGGGGCCTGTCCCCTTCGTTCCCCGTCAGTTGATGGCTAATTTATACAGGTCTTCGATATGGGCATCGAGGAAGGCACCCCGCGCAACGATGCTGTCTCGGAGTTGCGTCAGGGCATCGGCATGGCTTCTTGGGTCGCGCGGCAAGCCATCGGCATCTCTACTCAAGAGATTTTCGTAGAAGGTGTATCCCCAGACGGAGAAGTTGCGCTTTACGGCAGCACCAAGCTCGGTCACCAAGCCGTCGATGTCCCCGAGGAGTGCCTCGTCGCTCAGCACTCCTTGGCGTAACTCGCGGTAGCGGTCGATGACGCGCCTAGCAAAGTTCCTGTCCTGAAGGAGGCGATTAAACCAATTGTTTCCGGCCACGACAAAACCTCGGTCGGCTAACAGGCTGGCGGGATAGTTTTCAAAGGCGTTGTTAAAATCCCAAACAGCCATCTTTAGGCGTCCGTGCAAATCTTTATAGACCACGGTAGAGAACTCGCCCGCATCCTTGATGAGCGCAAACTCATTGATAATATAGTAGTCCACAAATGAATCGACATCGATGAAGGCGGCATAGCCGATACTTGGGTCAGCAAAGTGGTCGGCGTAGAGCGTGCGTTCAAATCTACTGATATCGTGGCTGATCCAGGCCCTCTGAGCGTCACTGAGCCTGGAAGCCGGGGGGAAGCTGATGGAAAGCTCGTTACTGGTTCTACCGGTGATGGCACCAAAAGTAGCAATGGGGTTGGAATTGACACCTGGGGCTTCGCGCTTGACCAAGTAGGCCGTTTCACCGCTCAAAAGGCCAAAGCGAGCTAAACTGATGCGCGCCGGGCTAACCTTGACTGACTCCGTCAGGAGGTAGACGCCTAGGTATTCGCCATCAACAAAGACCTCACTAAAGCGCGTGTCCGGCGCCCAGGCCATGATGCGACGGGCCACTTGGTATATCAGCCGATTGCGTATCAGCGTGCGGTCGAGAAAGGGGCCATGGAGCACCCAGTCTGAATCGGCTTGCATGCCCAGCAGGGGTACGTCCCTCCTAGCGTTCCGGTGTGCCCGGCGAAAAAACTCAAGGCGGAACTGAGCTTTGTCAAATGTGAGGTAGGAGGAGCTGCCGCGATACCGTATGGTAGAAGCAACTACCATGGTCGGTTGGTCGAGCACTCGGTTGATGCGGCTGGCATTGTCGATAATCGTAACCGTAGCCCACACGGGCACATTGCGGTCGATAGTCTGCCTGGCCGTGTCGATTAATATTAACGGGAGGTGCGAAGAAAACGCGCTATCCTGCGGCACGCCGACAGGCGTGTTTTTTTGCGCTGTCCCACTTTCGGTCGGCGGAGTGGTGGCCACCGGCGGCACGGCTGCAGCATGCCAATAAACCTGGCCCATCATCCAGGTAGCGGAGGCTAGCAGGAGAGCCGAGGCTAGGGCAACCACCAGTATATTCTTCATCTTAGCGCGAGATGCCGTCGGTTTGTTCTACTTGGTCCACACTAATAACACCTTCCATGGTCATGAGCCTCTCGGCGATGCTGGTCTTTCTGCGGCTCAAGGCCTTTTTGATACCGGCCCGACTGACTTCATAGATGAGGTCGCTGGCGTCTCGCGCCACATTTCGGACGCGCAGATGGGCAGATTTGGCGAAGTAGTTGTCAACGGCCGCCTCCACCGCCTCTTGAACCTCGGGGAGGCTGCGGATGATTATTAAATACTGCCCCTCTCCTCCCACCTGTTTCATCACTACTAAGTACATGGCGATGGCCACCGAACCGATGCCAGCCTGAAAGAACTGGGAGATGCCACAGCAGATGCCGAGGGCAATCGCCCAAAATATATAGGTGGCGTCCCGGACGTCCTTGACTGCGGTACGGAAACGGATAATTGACAAGGCCCCCACCATGCCTAGGCTTAAGGCGATATTGCCGCTGATGACGCTCATGATCATGGTGGTTACGAGCACCATCATGCCCAGGGAGATGTTAAACTTCTTGCTATAACTGGCTCCGGGATTGGTGATGCGGTAAATGAGCAGGAGGAAGGCACTGAACACCATCGCCATGGCATTATTTAGCAAGATGGTTTCGAGGCCGACTGTACCCAGGCCGGTTAGGTTCTCGAGGATAAAATCACGCATAAAGACTCCCCCATTAAATTCAAAGATTCAAGGTGCTACAGCTGGGTGGCTAACCTAGCCTTGGCATACTTGCTGTTGGATACGAGTTGCACATCTAGGTCATTTAATGCTTCGCGAATAAGATTATTCAAAAATCCATTGTGCTTCACTTCTAATACGCCGATGTCAGGGGGGAGCACCGGATGCTTCGGTAGCTGGTTAGTAAAGAAGGTAGAGACAATCATCGAGGCGTTAACATTGGTGTCAAAGGTGATGCGGATATTGCCCGGCACATAGTGGTAGGCCAGGCGTTGGTAGGCAATGAGCACACTGGGGCGGTATACTTCGGTGGTCATCTTGGCGTATAATCGCACCGCTAGAGCACTTCCCTGAGCGAGCAGCCATCTGTATTCCCCTCTGGCTAGGCTCTCGGCCTGATTCTTCGCCAAATTAAGGGTGCGCTTGTGGATATCGACCCCCACTTTTTGTTTGTACTCCAGTTTTACAAATCGGTCGGGCACTTCGGTGCCGTACACGCGCAGGCGGATCTTGCTCTTTGTTTCGACGCCGTCGAGCACAGCGCAAAGATCCTGGTCATTGATAGAATCAAAGTAGAGGGAGCGCACTAGATATCCCTTTTCTAGGCCATGCTGATCGAGGCGGATATAGTGCGCTAGCTTTTGTCGCAAGCGGCCAAACTCATCAACAGAAATTAGGTATTTTTCTTCTTTGCGACGAGTCTCGAGCATGTGCCTTTCTCCTTTCATGTTTGGCGCCATCGGCTACCTGAGGAGAGCGTCGCGCAGCCTGACGGCCCAAGAGGGGGAGGATAGCATGGCCCCATTCGCGATGATGAGGAAGTCGGTCACTTGGTGTGCGGCGATTAGTTGTCTTAAGCCAACCTGGCCACCGCGGTAGTGGACAGAATCAAGAACCAGGATTTTTTCAAAGGATGGCACCAGCCATGGCGCAAATGCTCGCCGGGAGTCATCGCCCACAATTAACAATACTCGTTCGTTGGTCGCGGTACCTTCAAGCACCGACAAAAACTGACCCACGCCGAGGAAGATGTTGTAGCCACGGCGGGATAAGGCCACCGCAGGGGATGCGAACACTTGTAGCTGCCCCAGAGCATCATAACGATGTACCATTTGGTTATTGGGGAGGGTGCGGTGCAGGTAGTAATCCACCTTATCCTGGTGGTCACCAAAGCCGCTAGCCTGCCCGACGCTGGCGAGGCTCCCCAAGTAGCCGTGAAAGCTCCTCAGCTCGTACTCCGTTATATCCACGAATTCGACCCCTAAAGCTTGGCTAAAGCCTTGTGCCGCGTAGTAAGCGCCGAGTGCAGTCCAGTGGGGATTGGTATTCATGAAGAGCTTCTCATCGCTATGAGGCATTAAATAGGCGAAGGAATCTAGCGACACAATTTCTGGCAACAGGCGGGCATGCACCCTGGCGATAGCGGCCTGCAAATCACCTGAATATTGCCGGTGTTCGGGCTGCTCGAAAGAAATTGACATGGGGGCAATGAGCAGGTATTTCTTGATGGTTGCCGGCATATTGCCCATCACTTCATTGATGCTTTGCCAAAAAGATGCTTGGCTATCAGGAAGGTCGGCAAAGAGTGTCACTACCCGGTCATAAAAGACGATATGCTGGTCTAGGACTAAGTATCCTGCTCGGTCAATCTTCGGAGCGAGGCCCAGCTCATCTTCATCACCCGTAGGTGTGATTGGCTTGTGGGGCAAGGCGGTGGCGAGTTCGGCTCGGAGCCTGGCTAGTGCTCGGGTGGCGATTTCGCGCTCGGCACTTCCTCTGGTTCTCTCGACAAAGCCTTCGTAGCTAATGAGAGCCTCAAAGCGAGCGACTTGTGTGGCATAGGTCGGTGTCGCTTTAAGCCAAGATACTAGGTACTGCTCCGAGATTAGAGTGCGCCAAGGTGTGGTCGATGGTAGTAGGTTCGACCAGAACAAAAGAAGAAAAAACAGTAGGCCCAGGGACACAGCAGACTGCGTCACCAGCCGCGTGTAGCGCCAGCGCTTGCTTAGCACATCGAGCGCCTTATTGGGCAGGGGGGTAGTAAATAACAGCGCGAAAGGCAACAGCCAAAAAATCCTTTGCACTGCCTCTGCCTCTACTGCGGTCAGGCTTATGCTTAGATCGGAAAGGGCCAGCAAGGAAGCCAGAAATTGGGCGAGTTCTGCAAGGTCGTTATAGTAGAAAATGCTCCCTAGCAGAGCTAAGGATAGCCAGGTTAAGATATTTCCTAAGACTGGGATGTCCTGCTGGTGGATAGACATTGAGAGTAGGATTTGGTCAAATATTAGGAAGCTCGCAAAAACTAGCCCCCACAGCAACGCGTTCCACCCTAACCCATGCCACCAGCCAATGATTAAAGCGAGGATGAGGGTGCGCTGCATTAACCCGGTGCCCCTGCGCGGCAGGTACTCGCGAATAAACGCTAATGTCGAAATGCACCATCTTTCGAGAAATTGGCTGATACTGCGGGAAGCCAAGGGGTGGGAGAATTGCTCTGGGTAGGAGAATCCGAAAATTTTCCCGAGCCCAATGCTTAGGTCGGCGAAGCCAGAAAGCACCAAGTACCATTGGCCCAAAAAGAGGGCGATGCCAAGCCAAGCCCCAGAGGCAGAAAGAGCC
This sequence comes from Bacillota bacterium, assembly GCA_018725275.1. Lineage (GTDB taxonomy): Bacteria > Bacillota > UBA994 > UBA994 > UBA994 > BS524. Next base: position 6,615 of record QLUC01000065.1, read on the forward strand.
GCTAGGTTTTCGCGCAAGAGGAAGTCCACTGTGCCCCCCAAATATGGACCCAACAAACCTATCTTGATAATCCCCACGGCGCCTCTAGCTAGGCCAGCTACAGCAGCGGCCCATGTTTCTTGCCTAGTCTGCACCTCTAGGTAGAAGTCGCGGTAGCGTATGATTGGCCCGGCAATCATCTGCGGAAAAAACGCCAGACCGAGCAACAAGTTCCAGAGGTTCATTTCCGGCCGGACCGTTTCATTGTGCACATCCATCAAATAGCCGTGCGCCTGGAGCACAAAGATCGTCAAGAGTAGCGGCATGGGGAAGGAAAGATGGTAAAGCACAGGCACCGTCAAGTGGGGAAAGCGTAGGTAGAGCGCGAGCATTGTGCCGATGTTGAGGGCTGCCACCAGCCATATCAGGGTGCGGCCCAGTGAAATTTCTTTGAGCCAAGCTTGTAGTCTAGCCGCCACATAGACTATGCCGGTGAGCAAGACGATGGCGATGACGAAGAAGGGCGAAAAAAGGGCGTAAAAAACTAGGGAGAACAAGAGTAGAATCATGTTGCGCCACATCCTGTTGCTACGGATGTAGTACAGGAGCAACAGGATGGGGAGGAAGAAACCAAGAAAAGTTACACTGGTTAGGGGCATGGCGACATTCCTTCTCTGTTACTTAAATCGTTGTCTGGTGGTCGGGGCGATGAAGCCTTTCCCGCGGGCTTCTACAAAACCGTAAACGCGCGCTTCACCGGTAAATACGATATCCTCTCGGGCGATTACGGACTTGATCTTGCCCTTAAGCCCAATAATCGCACCGTGGTCGATGACAATGTCTTCCTCAGAAAACACCGTCCCGAAAATTCGCACATTGCTGCCGATGTAGATATTGCCCTCAGCGAAGAGATTGCCATGGATAATGGCATCCTCATTAATCTTGATGACCTTGGCGGAGCGAATGCTACCTTGCACTTCGAGCCCCCGCATCACCGTCACATCCTGTTTCGAGACGATGGAGCTGCGGAGGATTTTGGCATTAAAGGCAGTGTCGTCAGCGATGTAACGCACGTCGCGCATTATCTCGGGAGATACGATGGGTATGATGTCATCGTGTTGCTCTAAAGCAGAACCCTGCAGGGTATCCTCCGTGCCGAGGTATATTTGCGGGGCGTACAAACGTTGAAAAGTACAATCCCTGCCGATGACTAGCGAAGTAGCGCTGGTTGCGCTTAGACCAAGGTTGCAGCCAAATCCCGCCTTAAACATGCCTTCGGCATCAGCCCAGCGCCCCACCTGTGTTCCTGCACCAAGAGTCAGTCGACCTTTAGCGACGATGGCCCGGAGAAAGGGGATATTGACCAGGGAGGCATCCCCCCTGGCATAAATTTCCTTGGCGAAATGAATGCCTGGGGAGGGACTAAAATCTTGTTCAGCGGCGTAAACCACGGCCTCGCACTTGGTGTAGGGTTCCAGCGGCCCTTTATCGGCCTCTATTACTAGCTCCTCTCGCGACAACTGCAGCAAGCCTCCCCCACCATAGGCCGCCCAAGCTAGGTCGAACAATTTTTGAAAGGAATGAGCAAAGTAGCGGGGGTCCTTGGTATAGTCCTGTTGTATGCCGATGGGGGCGGTGATTACGCGCGTGGCTAGGAGCGCTATGGCAATGGGGTAGGCGAGCATAACTAGGTACAGAAAAAAGATAAAGATCACCACATACATGCCCTCTCATCCTCCTACCGACTGTCCTTGGCCGCCAGGAGCACTGGTGCCACCGGGACCATGACCAAAGTGTTGGGTCTTATTCCAGACTAAATCGCGGGCAGAAAAGCGGTCGACGATGGCGTCCACAAAGCCGAGGCTGGTGTGCCAGAGGTAGAAGTAGAAGTTAAAAATCATGAGGGGGATGAGCAAGATGTCGCCCCGCATTCCGTCCAAGATTAGCCCGGTGGCGATTTCGTAGAAGGGGGCAAAATTGCCGTAGCTATTGTACATGCCCACGAATAAGAGCACCCACCAGCCCATGAAAATGGTCATTTCTCCTAAGAAGAACAAGGCGAGAGAAACAAAGAAGGCCAAAAGCAACAAAAAAGGAGTTGCATACACCATGAGGAGGAAGATGCCATCTATCTTTTCGCGGAGGGTGATTGCTTTGGACAAGACCAGAGGCCAGAAATAGCGGAACATGACATTGTTGTGGCCCCTCGACCAGCGCCGCACCTGTCTGCCGCGGCTGGCCCAAGTCTCTGGCGATTCCTCGTAGCACTCGGCATCATTGACATAAAGCACCCGGTAGCCGGAAAGGTAGAGCCGCATAGTGATTTCAGTGTCCTCGGCCAGTACATACCGGCCGAAGAGGCGTACTCCCGGCAAGATTTCCTTGCGAAACCCCCCCACTGTGCCGCCATACTGAGGTATGAGATTTAAATTGTAGCGGGCCTGTTGGTCCACTTGGTACCCGCCCGAACGCTCGATGCTCAATAATCTGGTCAATAGGTTCGTGTGGGTGTTAGAGGGCACGACCCTGCCCATGACTGCTCCCACGGAGGGGTCGAGAAACCCCACCGCCAGTCTTTGGAGCAGCATCTTGCCGGGGCGATAGTCGGCGTCAAAAACAATGATGATGTCATTTTTAGCGAACGTGACGGCCTCACTGAGAGCCTCGGTCTTACCACGCCGGCCGGTGGTTCTATGGAACGGACGGATGTGGGGGTACAGGCTCGCGTACTCCTCTAGTAAATCATGCGTGGCATCGCTACTGTGGTCGTTGATGGGTATAATCTCTAGCTTGTCGCGGTCATACTGGCATTCGAGCAGGGCGTCGAGAACATGACGCAAGACCTTCTCTTCGTTATGCATGGGGATGAGCACGCTAATTCTGGGCAGGTCGCTGTCAGCGATGTCACTATAAGATATGCGTTGCCGTCCATAGAGGCGTGAGTACGAAAAGACAAAATGCCGCACTGCATAGAGCAGCATGATGACAATTGTAAAAACCGCGTAGGCCTGCATGATGGCTACGACCATTGCCAATGCACCCCCTTAGCTGGGTCATCAATTTTAATTATGAGGTAGTTTATATAGATGCTGTAGAAAGAAACAAAGTAGACAAAGTCAAAGAATGGCCCGAAGATGAAGAGCAACACCGCCATGTACAGGGATGAGCCCCAAGATAGAATAGCCAGAAAGGCAATGTAGCGCAGTATGCCA
>QLUC01000066.1 GCA_018725275.1 Bacillota bacterium
CCCCCTTAGTGCTCGCACTCATCTCCTCTATCTTATGGCCAAGACACGCGCTCGGTGCGTAGCTTAGCCGCCGGTTGCCAATGCCCACGGTAGTAATAATAACTGCTGAGACCAAAACGCACAAACAAGTCTACGGTCATGGCCACCCAGACGCCAGTGATGCCCAGACCAAAGGTTACGCTGAGAATGAAGGCCAAGGGGAGCCGGACGAGCCACAGGCCGAAACCACCTATATACATGGGAATCTTAGTATCCCCTGCGCCCCGCAAAGCGCCATTGAGCACTCCGCCCATCTGCTGGGGGAACTGCGCAATCGCCATCAGCGAAAGGTAGATGGCCCCTAAGCGCACTACCTCGGCATCCTGAGTTAAGAAGCGCATGATGGTTTCCGGTATAAAAAAGAGCAGTGATGCGGTAAGGACAGTCAAGAGCAGGCATAAACGCACCAACTCGGCCACATACCTCGCCGCCTGCCAAGGTTTTTCTGCCCCGAGGCTCTGGCCCACAAAGGCGGTAGCGGCAATGCCAAAGCCGACCGCGGGCATGTAGCTCAGGCTCTCGGCGGTCAAGCCAAGCTGATGAGCCGCTAGTTCCGCGGTACCGAAGGTGACAATAAGCCTCATCAGGATAATCGTCGCCACCTGCCAAAAAATCATCTCCCCGGCGGCGGGGATGCCTATTTTGAGAATCCTCTGCACCAGTTCCCCATGCGGCCGGTACAGCCGCCACATTCTCACGTTAAGGGCCTGACCACGATGCCAGACATATAGGGCTAGCAGTGCTCCCACGCTCTGAGCAACTATGGCGGCGATGGCCGCGCCATACATGCCCATAGCCGGAAACCCAAATCGACCAAATATCAGGATATAATTGGCGCAGATGTTGATAATATTGACAAATAATGCGACCACCATGGGAGTGCGGGTGTTGCCTGCCCCACGCATGATAGCCCCCACCACCTGCATAATCGCCATAAAAGGCATGCCATAGGCTACGAGAGCCAAGTAACTAAAACTTAAGTCGAGCATGTAGGCCTCGGCCCGAAAGAGGGCGACCATCAGCCAGCGTGCCTGCCAAACGACTAGCACTGTCAAGAGGCATACGAGCCCAACGGCCAGGACGAGTGCTTGCTCGGCAGTTCGCCGCGCCGACTCTTTGTCGCCGGCGCCAACAGCACGAGCAATAAGCACCGTGGCCCCTGTGCCGATAGCAGCGAAAATCGCCCAAACTATTTGTGTCACCCGCGTCGATAGCCCCACTGCGCCTACCGCTTCGGGACCGACATGGCCAATCATCGCCATCGCCACCATGCCGACCGCCATCTGCAAGGTGCTTTCTAGCGTCGCCGGCCAGACCATACGAAAAATGCTTCTCCGCATAGCTTGGGGCGAAATTTCTTCGTGTTGCTTGCCTAGTGTTAAGGCTTCCGCCAAAAGTTGTCCCCCTCTTGTCTTCGCTCCGCTTTGATTATAGCACCTGGCGACACTTTTTGCCTTGGGCTTCGTCTGCTCATTGAAAACTATGGCAGGAGGTAACTTCCATTGAAAAAAATTTGCCTGATCACTGACAGCACCGCCGACCTAACGCCCGCCCAAGCTAAGGAACTCAAAGTCAAGGTGCAGCCGCTCTATGTAATTTTTGGCGAAAAAATGTACCGCGACGGTCTAGAAATCGACTCAGACACCTTTTACGCCAAACTCAAGACATCTTCGGTCATGCCAACGACGTCACAGCCCTCTCCCGGCGAATTCATAAGTCTTTACAACCAAGTCTTCGCTGAGGGGTGCGAAACGATTATCTCCCTCCATATTTCCGCAGCGCTAAGCGGCACTTGCCAATCCGCCCGACAAGCCGCCGAAGAATTGGCAGGCAAGGACATCCGCGTAGTGGACTCCCGCTCGATTAGCGTAGGAATGGGGGTGCAGGTGCGTGCCGCGGCGGAGGCGATTGCTCAGGGGCTCCCAGTCGAGCAAGTTCTCCAAGCTATCGAAACCTGCCGCCAAAACCACGAACTGCTTTTCACCCTGGATACACTGGAGTACCTAGCTAAGGGCGGCCGAATTGGCAAGGCCAAGAGCCTGCTCGGGTCTCTCCTCAACATCAAGCCGATCATTCGGGTAGTCGACGGCGCCTACGTCGATGCCGGCAAGGCGAGAAGCCAGAAGCAAGCGCTCACCCAAATAGCCGGTCTCTTTGCGGAACTATCTAAGGGGCGCCGCATCAAGCGTCTGGCTATTGGCGTGGGCGCCGCTGACGAAGCCGGCCAAGCGCTCAAGGCGGAATTAAAGAAGGCCTTTGGCCTAGAGCCATCCTTGTCTTATGTCACACCGGTCATTGGCGTGCATACCGGGCCGGGTACAGTTGGCGCGGCTGTAGAATACTACCCGAGCTAGAAGCATTTACGCTTCGCGCAGTTCAGTAATGAGTTCCTGCATGAGTTCGGCGACGGAGACGATCTTGTCGATTCTATGCACCTCAGCGCCACAAAAAGCAAAACCATCGGCCAAATCGCCGCGAGCGGCGGCAATCAAGGCTAGCGCAATACAGTAAGGGGCCTTCAGGGGATTACATGGCTTGAGGCAGTGTACGCTGCAAGTGTCAGGCTGTCGTAGTCCCCTTGTCACTTCCCCAAGGAAGGCATTGCGCAGTGCCCTTCCCGGCATCCCTACGGGACTGTCAATAATCACAATGTCGTCCAGAGTCGCATCGACATAGGCTTGCTTGAACCCGAGCGCGGCGTCACACTCCACTGTGGCGACAAAGCGCGAAGCTATTTGCACACCACCGGCCCCTAATTTGAGCATTCTGGCGATATCTCGGCCGGTGTAGAGACCACCGCCGGCAATCAAGGGCACGCGAGAAGCCTCTTCTCCCAGCAGCTCTTGCATTGCCACCAACACTTCAGTTAAAATGTTGTCAAGGGAATGCTTTCCTGTTGCATCGGCCAACTGGCTGCGCGAAAAACCCAAGTGCCCCCCGGCGAGCGGTCCTTCTATGACCAAGGCATCGGGGAGGCGATGGTGTTTCGTGAGATAGTGCTTAGTAATGAGGACTGCCGCTTTGGCGGAACTCACTATCGGCACGATGGCAACCGAAGATCCCTGAGTGAGGGCAGGTAGGGACAGGGGCAGACCGGCACCGCTAAAGATTATATCGGCCCCGCCTTGTATCGCGGTGGTAACTAGCTCGGCATAGTTGTTGACCGCGACCATGATGTTTACCCCAATTATGCCTTGTGGTGCAATTTCACGGGTCTTTTTTAAATGCCACAGGAGCGCCTCTTTATTGGCCTGTAGCTTGTCCTCGGCAAAGGTAGGCCACTGAAAGCCAATTTCCACGCCGGCAATCACCCCAATGCCACCTTCCTTAGCCACTGCCCCAGCCAGTCTAGATAGCGAAACCCCCACCCCCATGGCCCCTTGAACAATCGGCAATATGGCTTTCTTGCCGCCGATAATTAACTGTGGAATTTCCATAGTAAAGCCTCCTATATGCACAGACATCAGTGGATTGACGCATAAAGCGCCGGTAAATGTCGCTATTTCTCAACCTGATTTTAGGGAGGAGCTTATCATTGGATAAAGAATTTATGCTGCAGCAGAAAATTTGGGCGGTTGTGGGGGACGCCAACAACCCGGAAAAACCCGCCTTCCGCGTGGTTAATACCCTCATCCGTAATGGCTATGAAGCCTACATAGTCCACCCTAAGGGTGGCCACCGCACGTTTCCCTCACTGCGAACTCTACTGCGCAAGCCACATGTGGTTTGCTTGGTAATTAATCCCATTGCCGGGGCCGTATTTTTACAGGAGGCTCACGATCTGGGAATTCAACACATCTGGATTCAGCCTGGTGCTGACACGCCAGAAATACTCGCGCGCTGTCGTGAACTGAACTTAGACTGCATCCAAGCCTGCGTCTTGGTGGAGACCGTTAACCTAGCAAACCATCTTCCGTTTTTGCCCTCTCGTTCATAAACTGCAACGAGAGCAAAGAAAGGAAGTGTTCGCGGAGTGAGACTGCTACGCAGCAATCGACCTTCCATGTGCTTGGCAAAAAACTCGGTTTTAAAAAGACCCATAGTGGCGGTACCTGCATTTTTGGGAAGTCGGTCTAGTGGTGTCGGAAACCCACTAATGCTTGTTCTTGCAGGAATCCACCCCTTTAGTGACGAAGATGGAGCACGAGGTGGTTTATGTGAAGAAAGTCCTTAGCTTATGTGGCTCGGCACGCAAGGGGGGCAACACGGACCTACTGCTCCGCGAGGTTGCCCGGGGAGCGGAGGAAATGGGTGCTTCGGTCGAGACAATCTTTTTGTCAGACTTAGCGATTAAGCCCTGCACCGGCTGCACTCACTGCAAATCCCATGAGGAATGCATAATCCAAGATGATATGCCCATGTTGCTGGACGAGGTGCTACACTCCTCCGCCGTCGTACTTGCTTCACCGGTATACATGGGACAGGTTACAGGGCAAACCAAGATCTTTATTGACCGGCTCTACCAACTGCGGCGCGGGGACAGGTCGCTTAAAGTGGATGGTTCTAACATCCGGGGCGCAGTTGTCGCCACTTGCGGAGCGCCTTCCCACGAGCATCCCCAGAGCGCCCTGTCCACCCTGCGCGTCCTCTTTCGCTTCCTTAATCAGCCCAAAGTATTGGAGCTTGTCGGCACCAGCCTAGGCCCCAAGGGCATCGTCCAAGAGAGGACCGGTCTCCTCGAGGAGGCTTATGATTTAGGACAAAGGCTCGCCACCTAACGGGCTAAAGTGAACTGCCCCGGCAGGAAATAAAGACTGGCTCAGAGCATGAGGAGCCAGTCTTTTTCTCTTACACCCGTTGCCGCACCTCGCGGACAAACAGCATTCCCCAGGAATATTTCGATTGCAAAAATAAAGGATTGGCGGAGCTTTTGGCGAAAACTAACCGGTAGTATTTATGCCGATTGAACATCTAAAGGGGGCGCCAGCATGTCGCTACAGGGGTATCTTAGGACCGTCAAAGCGGATTTGCATGACCGATCCGAAGATTGGCAGGAGCAAAACATCAGGCTGAACAACTATCACGGCATAGTTTCCGCGCTGGCTGCCAATATGGTTATGCCTTTTATTGGCATTTTTGCGGTGCGACTAGGGGCTAGCAACTTCCAAATTGGCCTTATTTCTTCCGCCCCTGCCTTTGTCAGCCTGTTGGCCATGATTCCTGGTGCAAAATTCGTCGATTCGCAGCACGACAAGAAAAGACTGATAGCGGCTTTTATGCTCGCTAATCGCTTATTCTACCTAATCCTAGCCTTGATCCCGTTTTTTACTGCCGATCGGCGCGCTTTGCTCTTAATCGTCACCCTAGCTATCATGAGCCTCCCCGGGGCGGTATCTAACGTCGCGTGGCAGGGTTTTATAGCGCGCGTGGTTCCACCGGACCGCCGTGCCATCGCCTTTGCGGAACGCAGCCGACTGATGAACATCATCGGCACTATTTCTGTGCTCATCGTGGGGCGCATGCTGGATATATTAACCTACCCGCTGGGGTATCAAATTATTTTCGCCATTGCCTGTATGTTTGGGCTACTCGAAGTCTGGGTTTTTCGCAAGTTGAAAGAACAGAACTGCACGATGGAGGCGAGTGTCGACCAAGAGGTCACCTTGGCCCACTTTGCGCGCAACTTTTTTCGTTCAGTGGTCACCGATGTGCGCGAAATAACCACAAAGAAGAGTTTTAGACGATTTGCCCTCGTCTCCTTGTTTTTTCATTTTGCTTGGCAAATTGCCTGGCCGCTCTTCACCCTCTACCAGACCAAGGAACTCGGTGCGAACAACCTCTGGATTAGTATTTTGCATTTGAGCAACACCGGGGGCTCCTTGCTCGGTTTTGGCTTCTGGGCCCAGTACATGAGGAAGAACGGCTCCCTCAAAACGCTCTTTACCTCGACCCTCGGCATGTGCATTGTGCCTTTAATCTTTGCTTTCTCCCGCAGTCTTTACACTATCGCTTTTTTCAGCATCCTCACCGGCATTATCTTCTCCGGCGTCATGCTCTCGCTGTTTAATGCCCTCCTCGACATGACCCCCGAAGAGCGCAAGACCACCTACATCGGTTACTACAATACCGCCATCACGGCGAGCGCAATCTTCGCTCCCATGGCCGGTGTGGCCTTGTTGGAGGTGATGGGCTACCGGAACGCCTTCCTCGTGGCGGCCCTCCTCCGCATTTTGGGCAGTCTCGCCTTTGGGCTCATCTATCTCTCCGAAAACAATCTGCTTAAGGGGAAGTTCCACCACGACTAGTGTGCCCTTCCCCACCTCTGATATAACTTGGATTGACCCCCGGTGCCTATTGATTATTTCCCAGGCGATGGCGAGCCCTAGACCGCTGCCCCCGTTGTGCCTGGCTCTGGCCTGGTCCAGCCTGTAGAAGCGCTCGAACAGCCTCTTGCGGGCGGCTTCCGGTATGCCAGGCCCGTCATCTTCCACCCTTATTTCTACCTGTTCGCCCTTCACCATGCTCACCCTGACCACACTGTGGGCATATTTGATGGCATTATCCACGATGTTGAGCAGAGCGCCATGCAGCCTGTTTTCATCTGCCCAGATTACCGCTGCCGGCAATGTTTCCACTTCCACCCTTACCCCCCGTTCTTCGGCGAGAAAAGCAAGAGCTTTCACTATTTTTACGACTAGCACCGACAAGTCGGTGGCCCTCTGCTCGAGATCTTGCTTGCTGTCCAGACGCGCTAACTTTAGGAGATCCTCAACTAGTTGGCTGAGACGGTCTAATTCCCGATCCATATCCGACAAGAACTCGCGCACGATCTCAGGTGAAGCAGGCTCTTCTCGCACTAAAGGCGCGAGAAGAGCCTTTAGTGACGCAAGTGGCGTGCGCAATTCGTGCGAGGCGTCGGCCACAAATTTACGGCGCGCCTCCTCAAGCAAAACCAGACGCTGACTCAGACTGTTAAAGGCTTCGCCTAAGGCAAACACCTCCCTGTCTCCGGCTGGCTCGACCATCATGCCTAATGCTCCGGCCGTCATGCGCTCGGCTTTGGCGGTCAACTTAGTGAGTGGGGATGAAATCCGCCCGGCATAAAAGATGGCTATGGGTACAACTAGGAGAGCAATGAAAATATTGCCCTTAATCAGGCGCGCAACTATACTCCGTTGTCTCTCGTGCAGATCAAGGAGAGATCTTGAAATGAGGACCACCCCCAAGACCTCCCCTTGAGCAATATCAGCCACTCCCGGATAGGTAACCGGCACGAGCACATCAAGGGTCTGCTCCCTGCCTGACTGCCTGATAGTCGCCATACTCCGGCCTCCTAAGGCACTCTTTAGTGCAGCCCTATCTATTTCTACCATAGTGCCCTCGCTCCTACCCTCTATAGCACCCATCACCAGACCTGTCGCATCTAAAATCAAGACACGTGAAGACATTTGCAGATTTGCAAGACGCAACAAGGCAGGCAGCTCCCAAGCACCCTGGTATATCTCCCGCCGTACCGCCTGTGCTAGGATACTGCCTTGGGTCAACATTTCTATCTCGCGCTCGCGCACAAAGTACCGCCACAGCGCCGGACTAACTACCAGGGTTGAACCTAGCGTGGCCAGGACGACAACTAAAAGGTAGCTGGCGAGCAGGAGAGCGCGCAAAGTGGGGCGCTTCTTCATGGCTCATCACAAAATTTGTACCCTATGCCCCAAGAGGTTAGGATATACTCGGGATTTGTCGGACTTGCTTCTATTTTGCCCCGCAAGCGCCGCACATGTACGTCAACATTGCGGACGTCACCAAAGTGCTGGTAGCCCCAAACCAGCTCCAGCAGGCTCTCCCGCGTAAAGACCCTCCCGGGATGAGCCGCCAAAACGTGCAAGATGCTAAATTCTTTCGAAGTTAATGCTATCGGTCGTCCGGCCATGGTCACTTGGCGCTTTAAAGTATCAAGGTGCATTTCACCCCTGACGATAACTTCACGATCCGCGGACACGCCGCTCCAGGCCTGCCGTCTAAGATGCGAACGAATGCGTGCAATCAGTTCCCCGGTGTTAAACGGCTTGGTCACATAGTCGTCGGCACCTCTTTCGAGACCGAGCACTTTAGCGACATCCTCATCCCGTGCCGTGAGCATGATGATCGGTACGGTGGACTTAGCACGCAACAGCCTGCAAACCTCCATGCCGTCAATTTCAGGGAGCATTAAATCCAGCACAACCAAGTCTGGTTGCACCTCGTCCGCCGATTTTAGCGCCTGCCGCCCATTTTCCGCAACGACTACCTCAAAGCCTTCCCTCTCCAGACTGTATTTTAGCCCCTTAACTAGCGCCTGCTCATCATCGACCAGAAGTATCCTCGCCATGTCTACCCCCTTCTAGATGCAGTTGCATGGACAGGTGCACCCCATGCGGTCTTTCGCACCCACTGCCTAGATAAAGTAGCTACCTGCTTTTGCCCCCTATTCATTGAGTTGTTGCCGGCGGCCTCTTGGCGAACTTACTGGTTACGCTGAACTAGATTCCTCCTACCAATTCGTTCATTTCCGTTGGAGATTTTACCGGCCTTTTAGCCTCTAGGTACAGTTTCTTTACCTGCTCTGGAGAGTCAAATTTTAGCTCAGGATGTGGGGGCGGAGACATAGTGGTGATAAAACTGGCTATGCTTTCCCCTGCATTCTTTACATAGAAGGGCAACCCAGGTTCTAGAGGGACGATAAAAGCCGTGTGCGGACCGACCGACACCGTCTCTTCGCCCTGCCTAACATCTAATTGCCCCTTCAACACATAGACCACCCGCTCAAGTAATTCTGCCTCTTTCTCTCTTTTTGACCCCATGACCATTTCTACGCCGGGCAACAAGTAAGCGACATTCATGTAAATGTTTTTCCCAAAGGCTAGTGGTCGGTACCACTCCGGGGAATGGTAAAAACCGTCCGTCTCCACAACCTTAACAAACTTTGCTTGGGTCATCTTGACAAGCTCCCCTTTACCATAAATTGTGCTTTAATTTTTCGCTAGGACAGTAGCCGCCCGGATGGGCGTCATTTCCCCCAAGCTGCCAACAACTAACGAGACCACCTCCTGCGGCTGAGACGCAGATATTCTATGTTGCTCCCTTTTCGTGATGATCGCGCGACATTCTGCTTATCCCCTACGTCGGACTGTCAGCCCTGGCACAAGTATATTTGCGTCTGAGTATTCCGTCAAGTAGCGCTACCGCCAAAATGCCCGCTCTCTGGGGTTCGCGCTCAGCAATTTCAGGTGCGCCTTTCTTTATTTTCCTCGAGGTGTTACAATG
>QLUC01000067.1 GCA_018725275.1 Bacillota bacterium
TATCTTTAAGCAGAACAAATAAGGAGTGAGAGTGTTTGAGTAAGAGAATTCTGTTCGGCGTCGTAGCAGTCGCTATGATCGCAACGCTATTTATTGGCTTGCCGATGGTACAGGCCAATGTTCCGATTCGCGTTCTCATCAATGGAGCACCGTTGGCCTTGGCTGTCCCGCCGGTTATCCAAAATGGTCGCACCTTAGTTCCGATGCGCGCTATTTTCGAAGCCCTTGGGGCGACAGTGAATTGGGACGATGCCACCAGCACCGTTACCGCCTATCGTCGCGAGCAGGCCGTTGTTTTAACAATCGGTAACCGCACTGCCTGGGTTAACGGACCGTCGCGGCAACTTGACGTTCCTCCGGTTATCGTGGGCGGTCGCACCATGGTGCCACTGCGCTTTGTGGCTGAAGCCCTAGGTGCCGAAGTCGCTTGGCAGGATACGCCTCCGACCGTTACCGTCACCCATACCCCCTATGTCGCCCCAACTGCCGGCGGCACCCTCACCTTTGGCTCAATAGCCGACCCGGTGGTTTTAAACTCCATTCTTTCTTCTGACACCGCTTCCGGTGACATACTTGGCCGCATAAACTGGGGCTTAATTAGAAGTCACCCAAGTCTCGAGCCGATAAATGCCATCGCCGACCGCTGGAGTTGGGATCAGGCAACGCTTACCTGGCGTTTCTGGCTCAACCCCAATGCCAAGTGGCATGATGGCACCGCTGTAACGGCGCGCGATGTCAAATTTACTTTTGACACCATCGCCGACCCCGGCTACGACGGCCCGCGCCGCCCGGCAGTCACCCATGTCCAAGAGATCGTTGTTGTCAGCCCGCAGATTGTCGACTTTAAGATGAGACAGGTAGATGCCGGCTTCCTGTTTAACACCGCCTCCCTAGGGCTTATCCCCCACCACATTCTCGGCAATGTGCCTGCGGCTCAGCACCGCGCCCATGCCACCAGTCGCAATCCCGTGGGGAACGGTCCTTTCACGTTTGTTCGCTGGGTGTCAGGGCAGTTTGTTGAGCTAGCCCGTAACCCCAACTTCTTCCAAGGCGGCGGACGCCCCTATATTCAGAGCGTCATCACCCGCACCTACCCAGACATAAATGTCATGCAGGCCGCCTGGGAGAATGGCGACATCGATTGGTTCGGCGCTCTCCTCACCGACCATATCGACCGCATCATGAGGGAGCATGCCAATCGGGCTACCTTTAGAGAACTTGCGAACCATGCCTATGACTATATGAGCTTTAGTCTGAGAACCCCCGCGGGTGAGCCTCATCCCATCCTCAGCGATCGCGCCGTGCGCGAGGCCTTAGTTGTCGGTCTTGACCGCCGGGCCATGGTCGACACCGTCCTTGACAGGCGCGGCAGGGTCATTCACTCTCACCAAGTGCCCAGCTCTTGGGCTACGGGCGCGCAAGGGTTAAACCTCTATGAGCACAGCGCCGTGCGGGCTCGTCAGATGCTAGACGCCGCCGGCTGGCGCGTACCGACCGGTAGCCGCGACGGCGTGCGCATGAAGGGCGAACAACGCCTGCGCATCCGCCTCATGACCAATGCCGGTAACGCCATCCGTGCCGATATCGCCGCTCTTGCCGAGAGCTACTGGAAGCGCATTGGCGTGGAATTAGTGGTTGAGATCATCGAATGGTCAGTCATGCTCGACCGCTTTAGCCGTAGCGACTATGACCTGGTGCTCATTGGCTGGGCTCTCGGACTTGACCCAGATCCATTCTCCTTCTTCCATTCCACCCAGGCAGCGCGAAATGCAGCGGGCCTTATCACCGGCTTTAACCGCGGTCAATTCATCAATGCCGATGTCGACAGGCTCCTCGAAGCAGGGCGCGCCACGATGGACATCGCCGAGCGCCGCCGTATCTACCGCGAGCTCGACGTCATCTTGAACCGCGAACTGCCCTACATCTGGATATTCCAGCGCAGCATCGTCACCGGTGTGTCTAATCGCGTCCAAAACATAACTTGGGGACAAATTGGTTCTTGGTTCGTTGAGAGTTGGTCTATTAGGCGGTAGTCGCATCTAGCGTAATCCTGTAGTGAAGCAAGGCAGGGTGAAAGCCCTGCCTTGCTTATAAAAACAACAAGAAAGGATGATGCAAATGGGACGTTATATTATGGGTCGACTTGTGCAGTCGCTGTTTCTCCTCATCGGTGTATCGATGCTGACTTTTGCCATCATTCAGATGGCTCCGGGTGGCTTTGCCCAGATGGTGGGCGAAAACCCTGACGCCACTGCGGAAGATACAGCGCGGCTTACAGCTCTTTGGGGACTGGACGACCCCATTCATGTTCAGTATCTTCGTTGGGCTGCGCAGATGGTGCAGGGCAACTTCGGCAATTCTCTCGCGCAGGGGCGACCGATAGCCCAGATGATAGGGGAGAGGCTGCCGGCTACAATCTTCTTGAACATTATCGGTTTATTGTTAATTTATGTCATTGCCCTCCCCATAGGCATTTACTCGGCAGTGAAGCAGTATTCTAAATTTGACCATACCATGACCTTTCTCGCCTTTCTCGGCCAAGCCATGCCGGCGTTTTTCTTCGCCATGCTCCTCATCTACTATGTGGGAATGCAGGTTGAGGGAATTCCGCTAGCGGGCATGGCCACCATCGGCGTGGAATGGGGCGAAGTGCCTTTTATGACATGGCTAGCCGACCGCTCGAGATACCTTATAATGCCCCTCTCCGTCATTGTGTTTGGCGGTTTGGCGGGACTCGTGCGCTTTATGCGGGCCAGCATGCTCGACGTTATCCACCAGGACTATGTGCGTACTGCCCGCGCCAAGGGTCTGTCTGAGCGCGTTGTAGTTTTCAAGCACACGGTGCGCAACGCTTTGCTCCCCATTGTCACGTCACTCGGGTTTGCTTTTAGCGGCCTTTTGGGCGGCTCGGTAGTTATTGAGAGTATTTTTGCTTGGCCGGGAGTGGGGCTCCTCGCCATTCAAGCGATCTTCACGCGCGACTACCCGGTAATTATGGCGTTTAACCTGATAGGTTCAATTATGCTGGTAATAGGGATGTTGGTAGCAGACATCTTGTATGTGGTAGTCGACCCACGTATCAAATATTAAGCGGAGTAGGTGACAAATATGGCTACTGCTCAACCCAAAGTGCAGGGCGCCGCTGTCGGCATGAGCCCTAAGGAAGAGACCTTCTGGCAACTGGTGTGGTATCGCTTTCGTCGCCACAAGATGGCAATGGTTTCCGTAGCAATTCTATTGCTGCTTTACTTTGTCGCAATAGCAGCTCCTTTGCTAGCTCCCCATGACCCCATGGAGGTAGGCGTGGGCCCGCGTTTTGCTCCTCCCTCTTGGGAGTTTCCGGCTGGAACCGATCGGTTAGGGCGTGATTTATTCAGTCGCATTCTTTTCGGCGCCCGCATCAGTCTGTCCGTCGGTTTTGTCGCGGCGGGTGTTTCCATGACCATTGGCACCATCGTCGGGGCCATCGCCGGATATTTTGGCGGCATAGTGGATGAAGTGCTCATGCGTATCTGCGAAGTAATTATGGCCATTCCCACCTTCTTTTTACTGCTAACCGTCGTGGCAGTTTTTGAACGCAGCATGCTCAACATCATGTTGGTCATTGGATTTACCACCTGGCCTAGCGCCGCACGACTCGTGCGGGGTCAGTTTCTTTCCTTGCGGGAAATGGATTATGTCGAAGCCGCGCGCTCCATTGGTGCTAAGGGCGGCCGCATCGTCGCCCAGCATATTCTGCCAAACACAATGGCCCCCATTATAGTGTCCACTACTTTGCGTGTTGGGGGCGCGATCCTCACTGAGTCAGGGTTGTCGTTTCTTGGTATTGGTGTGACAAACCCGGCCAGTTGGGGTACGCTCCTCGAGATAGGACGTCACACGATGCAATTTGCTATCTGGATGGTGACTATCCCCGGGACTTTGATCTTCATCACCGTCTTGGCCTTCAACTACATTGGCGATGGCCTGCGCGATGCCCTTGACCCGCAGCTTAAGTAGACTGCTATTGCGCCCTGTCTGCCTGGCCCTGTGCTTATTTCTTTTGGTTGCGCCAAGTATAGCGCTGGCTGAGGAACCACTCTCACGGTGGCCGTCCGGCTGGTCAAGGCCGCACGCCCTCGGATCTGCCATCTTGACGTATAGACACCAGACGGTAGTAGTGAGCGAGGATAGACTGTGGGCAGCAACGGTAGACACGGCAAATAAAGCCCTCCATATCAGTCTAAGAGAAATTGATGTAAAAAACGGAAGAGTCGGGCACGAGCTCAACTTTCCCCTCACCAACCTGCTCAAGGGCTTCTCCGTCGCCAGCGACGGTGCAGGTATTGTCCTTGCCTGGGTGGAAAGGGAGGAGGGGGTACAAAGTCGCCTCTATGTGGTTCAGGTTGCGGCCGATGGGAGAAAAACTCCTCCACGCCTTTTGTGGCAATCAGAAAGTCCAGCTGAAAATCCGGAACTTGCTTTTGGTGAAGATGGAAAGATGCATATCGTCTTTACTTCAGCCGCCGCTGGTATGCATACAGTACAAATATTGTCTGCTGACCTGACCCTCGGCACAGCGAGCCTCGTGACGCAAGTTTCCCTGCCGACAACACAGGCTAGATTGCCGGTTTTGGCGGTAAGAGACGGGTATATCCACCTGGCCTACTACAGACAAACCCTCATTGGCGCGTGGGCTATCTACCAGAAGCATAGGGTGGCCGATCACGCCTTGCTCGTGGAAGCTACCTTAGGCCTTGCGCCAGACAATTTCCCCTACCCCATGGTCTTGCTTCCGGCAACGGAGGGCAGGGTGCAACTGGTGTGGCAACGCATGACCGGACCTCAGGGGCGCGTCTTTGCCGGCGGGGCCGTGATGGGGACCTTGCGGAATGGGCAATGGGAAGTGCCGCTTAATTTGGTGGCTCCAGCCGTGCGCGGCAGGATTGGGGCGGTGCGCGCCGCACTCGGTCGCCAGGGTGAAGTCTTGATTTCTTGGCTGGCGGAGGCCGGGCGAACCTGGCAGGTTTATGCAGTACTACGCGATGCGGACGGACAGACTGTGCAGAGCGGCTTTGCCACTTTAGCGAGGGGGAACGCGCATGGTCCCTACCCGCAATTTGCCGGTCGTTTAGGAGTAATCTCACATGCCGTACCCACAGCCGAAGGCAGAGCAAATTTCTATTTTGTTCAAACTGGTGCTCCTCGCCACGCGCCGTGGTATTTCCGCGTCGGCCTTGACCCCCATGCACCAGTGTCTGATGCGGTGTTCAAGTACCTGACCCTGATGATTGGGGCGCTAGGTATGGCCTTTATGGGCTTGGGTGCCCTCACTGTGAGTATGGTGGTTGTTAGCCTGTTGGGGCGCTATGGTATCTTTTCGTCGACACCCATTGGTATTTACGCTAGGTTCGCTTTGCAGTTCCTCATCTTGATTGGACTAAAGAGGCCACACTCTCTCTTTTACTACGGTGCCCAATTTCTCCCAGGGTGGGGCGCAGTCATCTCTTTTGCCTTGGCTGCGATATTGGCACTCTCTGTTCTTTCTCTCGCTGACATGGACCGCGAGGACTGGCCCTCTCTCGGCTTGGCAGGCATTATCTTTATGGCTAGTGACGCCTTCGTTACATTCGCGGTATTGGGGGTAGGGGTATGGTGAGGCTTTTGATGGTCACTAAAGTGCTGTTCTGGAGTTTTGTTCTCCTAGCACCTGCGGTGGTCGCAATCGGGATAACGCTCTACCTTCCGGTGGCAGGTCGCGATATTATCGACCTTGATGTGTGGATACTCAGCTTGAGTATTGGCATAACCTTAGTAGCAATTATCGAAAACTATTATCAAATACGTCGGTCACAACGAGAGGAGGCCCGCAATGTCTAGACCTATGCTTGAAATCAAAGACCTACGCACCGCCTTTCATATCCGCGAAGGAATTGTTCCTGCAGTTGATGGAGTTTCTCTCCATATCAATAAGGAGGAGACCCTCGCCGTGGTGGGAGAGAGCGGCTGCGGCAAGAGCGTCACCGCCCTGTCCGTCATGCGCCTAATTAAGAGTCCGCCCGGCCGCATTGAGCGGGGGGAAATCCACTTTGACGGTACGAACCTCCTTAAACTAAGCGAGGCAGAAATGCGCCAAATTCGCGGCAATGATATCGGCATGATTTTCCAAGAGCCCATGACGAGTCTGAACCCTGTTTTTACCATTGGCGATCAAATCGCTGAGGCCATCGTGCTCCACCAAAAGGTGTCCCCGGCCGAGGCTCGCGCTAAGGGCATAGAAATGCTGCGCAAGGTGGAGATACCCGAAGCAGCCAAGCGTTTTGACGAGTATCCCCACCAGTTGTCCGGTGGCATGCGCCAGCGGGTGATGATTGCCATGGCACTCAGCTGTAACCCAAAGCTCCTCATTGCCGATGAGCCGACCACGGCACTTGATGTTACCATTCAGGCGCAAATCCTCGACCTGATGCGCTCCTTGCGCAAGAGCCTAGGGATGAGCATTATGCTCATCACCCATGATCTTGGCGTCGTCGCCAGCATGGCGGACCGTGTGGTGGTCATGTATGCGGGTAAAGTAGTAGAAGAGACCGATGTCTACACCATTTTCAAGAGTCCGATGCACCCTTACACCCATGGGCTGCTTAACTCCATTCCCCATCTAGACACCGAGGACGAGACTCTCCACGTCATTCAGGGCACCGTGCCTAACTTGCTTTACCTTCCTAAGGGATGTCGCTTTGAGCCGCGCTGTCCATACGCCCAAGAAAAATGTCGCCACGAACAGCCCACCTTGTCTGAGCAAGTGACGGGGCACAAGGTAAGCTGCTGGTATCCCATCACGACGGCAAGGGGGTAGACCACATGAATGTACAAGCAAAACCAAGCATCACAGAAGCTGTGCCCGATGATATCCTGCTCAAGGTAGACAACCTGGTCAAGTACTTCCCTATAAAGCCGGGTTTTCTCCAAAAGACCACCAAGTTCGTGAAGGCGGTTGATGGCGTAAGTTTCTTCATTCGACATGGCGAGACCCTTGGGTTAGTCGGCGAAAGCGGCTGCGGCAAGACCACGACGGGACGCACCGTCTTGCGCTTGCATGAACCCACCAAGGGTAGTATCGTGTTTGAGGGGCAGGATTTGCGCAAGCTCAAGGACGAGGCCCTGCGCAAAAAGCGCAAAGACATGAGCATCATCTTCCAAGATCCATATTCATCGCTCAATCCGCGCATGACTGTCGGCGAGATTGTCGGCGAGCCACTCCTTGTCCATGGCCTGACCAATACGCAGGAGCGCACTAGGCGCGTTCACGAGGTCTTTGCGGAGGTCGGCCTTGCACCCTACCATTATCGTCGTTATCCGCACGAATTCAGCGGCGGGCAAAGGCAGCGCATCGGCATCGCCCGGGCCATTATCTCAAACCCCAAACTCATCATCTGCGACGAACCCGTCTCCGCCCTAGACGTATCTATTCAGTCACAAATCCTAAACCTACTCAAGGAACTGCAGCAGAAGCATGGCCTGACCTACCTCTTCATTGCCCACAACCTGAGCGTAGTAAAGCACATCAGTGACCGCGTTGGCGTTATGTACCTAGGGAAGATGGCCGAGATCACAACTTCCGACGAGCTGTACAAGCATCCACTGCATCCCTATACCCAAGCCTTGCTATCAGCCATCCCGCGCGCCAACCCAGAAATTAAGCTTGACCGCGTGCGTCTGGCCGGCGATGTGCCCAGCCCCATCAATCCTCCGTCGGGCTGTCGCTTCCATCCCCGCTGCCCCGTGGCCGTGGACCAGTGTAAAGTGGTCGAACCGGAATGGCGCGAAGTCAGACCAGACCATTTCGTGGCCTGCCACTTGGCCAAGTAGAGGCACATCGAGCAAAAAAGAACCGGCCTTGGTACCGTGCGAGCGGTGGCGGGGCCGGTTTCTTATGGCCAGCAAGTGTCACCCCCTGCCCTGCATGCTCGCGCTCATTCCAAATCTACGCCGCACTATTGTTCGATAGACATGTAAATTTGCTATTCTGGCAGGAAGAAAAGGCCGAAGAGAGGAATTATCCTGAGAAGAAAAGAGAGTGAGGTCGTTTGCCCATGTTGTATTACTATGGAACAATTCCTTCACCTTTGGGCGAGGTGCATTATGCCGTTTCAGAACTGGGGGTTCTGGCCATCACTACGCCGGGGCAACCCCGCGCGGAGTTGTCAAAGTTGTTGGCCCGCCGTGGCCTGTCGCTAGAAGACGCCTCACCCGATAACGAGGGCCGGCACGGCGTAGCCAGGGAGCTCGACGCTTACTTTAAGGGCGAGCTCACCCATTTCACCTTCCCCCTCGATGAAGGGGGCACGGCCTTCCAGCGCCAAGTGTGGCAGGCCCTGCGCGAGATTCCTTACGGCTCAATCGCCAGTTATCGGGACATTGCTAAGGCAGTGGGCAAGGCGCGCGCGGCGCGAGCCGTGGGGCAGGCCAATGCCAAAAACCCCCTGCCCATGGTCACCCCCTGTCACCGGGTATGCAGTGCCGATGGCGGCTTAGGCGGCTTTGCCGGGGGGCTTGAGGTAAAGAAACACTTGCTCGCCCTAGAGCAGCGCTACAGACCATAAGGCTGCCCTAAGGTAGTCTGGTGGCCTTACGAGATTGGAGGATTTGTTGTGCAGTCACCCGTGTTCGTTCATCAGCGTATCAGCCTGCCCATCCATGGCCTCACCCACGACGCCGAGGGTGTAGGCAGGTACAGGGGTTTAACCATTTTCGTGCCGGGAGCGATCCCCGGCGATGAGGTCGAGGCCGAAATTATCTCGGTAAAAAAGCAGTATGCTAGGGCGCTACTCCGTACCGTAACCAAAGCATCCCCGGACCGGGTCGCACCCCTCTGCCCCTACTATCAGGATTGTGGTGGTTGCCAGCTTATGCATGCCAGCTACGCAGCGCAACTTAAGTACAAGCGCGAGCAAATCAGCTCCGCCCTAGAGCGGATTGCCGGACTTGAGGGAGCCCTGGTTCGTGAAACCCTCGGGGCTAG
>QLUC01000068.1 GCA_018725275.1 Bacillota bacterium
TCCGGCAAGTATGTTGTAACCGGTGCATCGGGGTATACCTTGCCGGCATCACACAATTGCATGATGGCGAGGGCGGTGAACGACTTGCTCACCGAGGCTAGGCCAAAAATGGTGTCGGGGGTAACCGGCGCCTGGCTCTCTAGGTCGCGCTGGCCGAAACAGTCTTCATAAATGGTTTCGTCACCCCGCTTGACGCTGACCGCGACACCACAGATGTGCTGCTCCTTCATGAGAGCCTTGACGAACTCGGCCAAAGCACCAAAGTCGGGGTGAGACATATCATCTCCTCCTATCTATGAAAATTGCCTGGCCAAAAGACGCATTACAACAACTTACCGGTTTTGCGCAGCAAGTAGCGCTCATAGATGAGCCGGACTCCCGCCTCATCTACCCTAAACTCTACCGGCAGCTTGACGCCTGCGCTAAGGGTGTAAAAAGTCCTATTGCTCCCAAAGATGTTCTCGGGCAAAAGTGGCACTATAATGCTACTGTACTTGTCCTTGGTCTCGACGGTCAGCAGGTCGCCCATACGCCGTACACTTATTTTCATTGTCCCCCGATACGTTTCGTAGGTACCGATTAGCTCATTTAAAGCCTTTTCTTGCCGCACAAATGGGAGTTCATCCGGGTCCTTACCGAGCATTAACGCCAAGCCGTACATCCCCAGCTGCGAGAGAGGGTACCCGCTCCCATTGGCGAGAATGGCGATCCCCAGCTTTGCCTCCGGTATAAAACCGATGTAGGCGGTAGAGACCAAGACCGATCCCCCATGGCCAACCAGCTTGCAGCCGAGAAAATCAGGTAGAACCGATAGACCAAAACCATAGCCCCCCTGGCCAAAGGGACTTTGCTGCGGCAAGGCACACTGCGGAGTGGCCATCAGAGAAATCAACTCTGAGGAGAGCACCCGCCTACCATGGTACTCCCCCTGCCCCAAGTACATCGAGACATACGGCGCGAGGTCGAGGACACTGCTGATCAGGGCCCCATCGGCAGAAAGCCCCCCATACGAATAATTCGACGCCTTCCTCTCCCCGTTCTCGGCAACAATGTAGGGCACCGCGGCATCTTGGTCGCACTCTACCTGCTCCTTCCTGAAGAAGCTGCGCTCCATCCCCAAAGGAGCAAGCACATGGCGCAATATATATTCCTCGTAAGGCATACCGGAACACTTTTCAATGACGTAGCCCAGCAAGGCGTATCCTTCGTTCAAATAGAACCAGCGCTCCCCCGGACGGGCGAGGGTCCAGTCTTGGGCATCGGACATAAAGGTGAACAAATCGGCGCTACTAGCAATGGGCAACCAATTTTCTCCCGCACCGGTCACCCCGCGAATCACGGCTTCGGCATAGGCCAAGGCCGGGATGCCGGAACTGTGGTTCATGAGGTGGAATAACCTAATTCGTTCCCCTTGTGGCCGAACATTTATCGGCGCATAGTCCTCGAGGTAGTCATCATAACTTAGCTTCCCCTGCTCGGCCAGCTGCATGATAGCCAGCGCGGTGAAAGACTTCGTGACCGAGCCTATCCCGTACAGGGTGTGGGGCGTCGCTGCCAGGCCACGTTCCAAATCACGGTATCCGAAAGCCCTCGTCCACACGACCTCATTTCCCTTAATTATGGCCATGCTAAGCCCGGGGAGTTTGGTTTCGGACATCTTGGTAAAAGTAAATTCCTCTAATTTGGCAAAAGACATCGTCTCACCTCCATTTAGATTGGGTAAGCTTTAGCTTTCCTGACAACAAAACCAATTCTGTCTTCTATTCTACTATCCTTTGAATCAGAATGCTTTGATATATTTAAGTTTTTTATGAACTTTTGCGGCGCAACTCTACCTAGAGTACTTTATTGACCCAGATTAGCATCATGAGGCAGTATGATTAGCTTATAGTCTGAATTATCGTTTTTACGAGGTCGAACGCCGCTTAGTTCATGAACAGGCTAGGTTTTTGTGTTGTGGGCTATGTGCGCGCAGATGTCGCCAGGGAGCTATCAGCCTGACGGCGGGGTTACATTAAATCGGCCGCCAAGATGGACCAGCTGCGCACCGGGGGCACCTTGCGCAACCAAAAACTCTCCCCCCAGCGTGCTGGCGGGAGAGGAGGGCTTACTTCAAGCTCGATGGGCACCACATAGGGTATAGCGATTATTTTCACAACCTCAGCCGGGGGCTACAGGATGAAATAATCGCCCGCACCGAGCATCGGGTGCTCTAGGCGTGCGGAGAGGTGCAAGAGGCCAGGAAGGGTCAAAATAGGCAGGAGGGCGCTATTTGTTAACTTAAGTTGCAGTCCTGCTCTATCCCTCGATTAGCTCGACATTGGCGCGGGGAATGGTGACGATGTCGCCGTTGGCGAGTTTAGCGGTCATGATGCGCACCTTGGCGCCCGTTTCGATTACTTGGAGCTCGGGCGGCAGGGTGTGCACGGTGGCCAACTTGCCAAAGTAGGGCTCGCGGATGATGCGGATGGGAGTGCCGGCTTCCATGCCGGCATCGGTGTTTCTCTCTTGGGCCTTGGTGAGATTCTCAAGCGGGACAATAATCTCGGGGCGCATGACACCGGCGCGAATTTGGGTGGCGCCATTGATAGACGCCATTTTGCCGTCAAGGCTCTTTAGTAAGGCGAAAGTCCGATCAGCCATGTTGATTTGCCCAAAGCCTTCGGTAAGAACGACGGTGATAGGGATGTCTTCAGCCCCGGTGATGGCGACCCCGATATCATGACCGAGATACTCGATCAAGTCGGTGTCGATGATGCCCCCGGCGACAATGCCCGCGGCGCCCACTGAGGCCGCCTTGCGGAGCGCATCGGCGGTGACCAAGGAGCCGCCCACTACGACCTTGCCCTTGTGCTCCGGCTTGATTTTTTCACCGCTTAAGATGTCGCTGTTAGTCTTGGCGAGCATCACCAAAGCCCCTTGTGTTTCCCCACCGACGCCGAAAATCCCCTGAATCAAAGCGGCTGGCGTTTCTACGACCACACCCTCCCTCGGTGTCACTTCGATAACCCGACCATGGATGTAGGCGGGTATGGCCACCGGGACAGCCGGACGGCGCAGGGTGACGACCCCGGTCACAGGCGAGACATTATCTACAGTGCCCTCGATAGTAGACTGCACAGAGGTCTTAAATAGACCAAAGAAGCTGGATCTCTTGGCGATGGTTTCTCCCTTGGTAACTTTATCGCCTTTCTTCTTCAACATGAACTCGATAATTTCGTCACCTTCGACGCCAAGTTGGTTAGCAACGTTTACCGTGTCGGGATCGCCCGGGATGTGGGTGCGCGCCACGATGTCGTGGGGCTTGACCACATCGCCCAATTTAACGGTTACTTCCCCCAGTATCGGGAGGCGACGGCGCTTACGCACTAGTACGGACTCGGTGACCAACAACCCTGGGGTGTATGCACTAGCCATTAATGTATTCCTCCCTTAACCAAGGTACTTCTGTAGGATGTCCATGGGGTACGCATCGAGAGCCTTGTACCATTCCACAAGTTTAGCAATGCGTTTCTTCTTATCGGTAGGCAAACCTAGGGGGTGACGGCCGCGAGCATCAATGATCACGCCAACAACTCCACCCAAGATCTTGGCCTGTACTTCGTGGCCCTTGCCCTTGCCGAGGTCAAAGCCACGGGCGGGGCGGGCTACCAATTCCGCAGTCTCGTCTTCCCCAAGGGGGATGAGGTGCATGGTGCCGTAAAGAGCCTTGTGTTCGTGGGTCTTGCCAGATGAAGTGGTGACCTTGACTGTTACGCATTCGTCGCCCTCCTTGCCTTGGCCGACGGGAGCAATGGCGGTGCCGAGGCGAATGAGACAATCGCGGTCAAATACTTCTTGCGCGGCTTCGGGGTTAACGCTCGAGAGAACGCCCAGCTGCGGCATCATAAAGATAGAGTCTACGGCAAGCTCGGTAATCCCTTCGGGCACGAAGGCATCGAGCATCATCAGGGCACTTTGCACGCGGCGCGGCGCATGGGAGAGCACACCACCAGAGCCGACAATCATCCCTAGTCCCATGAGATCGACCAAGGTTGCTCCGGAGCCGGATTGCTCAAAGGCTTCGGCGATGTCGCGCTGCACTTGCACGCCGCGCAGGCCAATGGCCAAGGACTTGTGGTGCTCAAAGGCCAGGCGCAAGGCCTCGCGCGCAATAGCTTGCTCAATCACTAATTCCTGCATGGTCTGCGGAATGGTGGTGGGGCGAATCATCTTATTGCGGATACGGTTGCGCAAATCGGCCGCGTCGATGTCAAAAGGCATCCAGCGCATAATATTGTCAAGGCCTGACTCCAGCATGACATTGCAGATGCTGTAACTCATGCCGAGGTTGGCGCTCACTGTACGATTAAAGGTATCGGCAAAGACAGAGAAGACGTCAGTAGTTGCGCCGCCGATGTCCACGCCGACGACGGTCATTTGCTTCTGGCTGGCTACCGTCTGAATCATTTTGCCAACGGCCCCGGGGGTGGGCATGATGGGCACTTCTGTCCAACTCATCAGTTTGTTGTACCCTGGTGCCTGCGCCATGACATGCTCCATGAAAAGGTTGTGAATCTCCTCGCGTGCCGGGCCTAAAACTTCGCGCTCGAGTACCGGGCGCAGGTTGTCAACCATTTTTAGGTCCGTCTTTTCGGCCAAGGTATCTTCGATGTATTTTCGAGCGTCCTTGTTACCCGCATAGATGACGGGAAGATTAAAACCAATGCCGAGGCGCGGGCGTGGCTCGGCTGCAGATATAAGCTCTGCCAGCTCTACCACATGGGTGATGGTGCCGCCGTCAATGCCTCCGGACATAAGAATCATGTCTGGGCGCAACTGACGAATGCGCTGAATCTTTTGGTAGGGAAGTCGATCATCATTGATGGCGATGACGTCCATGACGATAGCACCCGCTCCAAGGGCAGCACGCTCAGCGCTCTCCGCGCTCATCTGTTTGACAACGCCGGCCACCATCATCTGGAGGCCGCCGCCCGCGCTGCTGGTAGAGAGATAGATATCTGCACCTACCTTATTATCACGTTGGGGCGTGATAATGCCGTTTTCGTCTTGGAAAGTCCGACCCATCAACTCCTCGATTTCGTGAATGGCGTTACGGGCCCCCATGGTGACATCTTCAAAGGGAGCCTCAACGGTGGTCGGCGCCTCACCACGGCAAACCAGACGGTAGACACCATCCACCAGCTCAATCAAAATAGCCTTGGTGGTTGTGCTCCCGCAGTCTGTAGCGAGGATCGACCTGAGTTTACGGTCCTGCTCCATATTTTTACTAATCCCCCTTTAGGTAATCTCGCGATCATAGTGATTATAACAAAATTCCCTAGCGAGCACAAAGAAATTTCAAAACCCCAAACTTCATAAATACAACAAGATTTCCTCAATCCCTGCTAAGTGCAAAAAAATACACGCTCATCTGAAGAGCGTGAAAATTGGTTACTTCTTGGCGCGCCGTTCGATGTCGCGGGTCTCAAGCATGGTCATAAGCCGCTCGACATTTTCGCGGTCGGACATGAGATGCGATAACTCTTCGAGTAGCTGCTCCTTGATAAAGAGGGAACCAAAAGGCGCAACGGCAAAAAGGGCCTGCCCCGTGACAAAGGAAAGAGGCTTGCCCATTTGCAGAAAGAATAGCGTGGGCGTGATGAGGTCGTACTTTTCGATTTTTTGTACAACCGCGAGCAAAAGTTCATCGCGCCGCTCAGGGGTTATCTCGAAATTGGTCATAATTCTTTTCTCCCATCTTTCTACATACTACGGAGTGAACCCGTGGTTTACCGGCTCATTTCTTGCCCTCATCTTTGCTCATCTGTTTCTCCACCATGGTCAGGACAGCTACTTTATTGTCCGGGGTAAAATAGATGAATTGGCCGGGCACCAAGAAGCGGCGCAAACCCCGGTGAGCATAGTCAAGTAAGATGCCATCCGGAAAACGCAGCACCGACTTAAATTCTTCCCATGGCCGATAGAACGTAAACAGCCCCGTGCGAATGATGACGCCCTTCGTGGTCAGTTGGTAGTCCGAAGGGAAGACGAAGGAGTGAAAAGAGATCAGGACGACGGCTAAACCAAAAGCGACCCAGAGCATCTCCCCATAAATTAGATAGATGAAGCTGAGAAAGGCGAGAACGCTAAAGATGAACATCCGCCCGCGTTTTGTATTTTGTCTAAGAGGGGCCACCGACCAGCTAAGCAGTGTCTCGCCCTGGGGATGAGGAGCTTTCTCTATGTTTTTTGTGTCTTTCTTGCTTTTGTTCTTAGCCACAGCCAAGACCACCCCTCATTTATTATATCCAATTATCCCTTTATCCCTAGACACCACGCTGGGGCTCACGCCGCCCATAGCTAACGGCTGCCGTCACAAAGGCAGTAAACACGGCATCATAGTTATGTTCTTCATTCCACATGCATTCAGGATGCCACTGCACACCCACGGCAAACCTAGCATCGCCACCCTCGATGGCTTCCACCACCCCGTCAAGCGCCTGTGCCGAGACGACAAAACCAGGCGCCACCTTGCCTATCGCCTGATGATGAAATGAATTTACCCGCAACGAGTCCGCATGAAAGATTGCCGCCAACTGCGTGCCCTGCCGCAAGGTCACCGCATGGGTCATGTAGCTACGCGGGGCTTGTTGCTGATGCAACAAGGGGTTAACGACCGTATGCGGTATATGCTGGATGAGCGTACCCCCGGCCGCCACATTGAGCATCTGCACGCCCCGGCATATGCCAAAGAGTGGCATATCGCGCCGCAAGGCTTCCTTTATTAGCGGTATTTCGTAAGCATCCATTAGGGGGTGAATCTTGCCCAGTCCCATCTCTGGCTCTTCGCCAAAAAACAGGGGGTCCACATCGGGCCCACCGCTGATGAGGAGACCATGAACTAGGTCGAGGTGCTGGTTTATGTCGGCCAAAACGCTTAAACAGGGGAGTAGGATAGGTAGCCCACCGGCCTTCTTGATGGCCTCAATATAGGTGTCATTTTGACGGTGGCGGCCCTCTGGCCAATCATGGTAGCAGGTGATGCCAATGATAGCCTTCATCACTTGGACGTCCAATGTATTGCCGGGTCAGCGAACAGGGCCGGTGTGCCGCCGGTATGCCAGAACAAGACCTTGGCACCCTTGGGGATAAAGCCTTGTTTCACCAAATCGAGAAGCCCAGCCCCAGCCTTAGCCGTATAGACCGGGTCTAGGATAACCCCTTCCAGGACGGCGAAAGTGCCGAGCGCCGCGCTTGAGGCCGGGGTAGACAATCCGTACCCCGCGCCGACATATTCGTCATACACCACTATGTCCTCTGGCGTAACCTGCTCTGCTACGGCAGCGCGGGCGAGGGTGCCTACACAAAGCTCGTAAATCTCTCTTGCCAAGCGCTCTTTGGCTCTACTGACACTGATGCCAATCACGCGGCAGACTAAACCATACGCCTTTATTCCGGCTATCAATCCGGCCTGGGTGCCGGCTGAGCCAGAGGCGTGAACTATGTAGTCAAAAGTTACCCCTTCCTCTTGTCCCTGCGTGATGATTTCGGCAATCCCTCTGATGTAGCCGACCGCGCCGATGGGGTTTGACCCGCCAAGCGGGATGGTGTAGGTCTTTCGCCCCTGCGCGTGCAAGGCACTGGACAGCTCTTCCATTTTCGCCGCGACTAGCACCGGATCGTCTACCCCTACAAAATGGAGCTTAGCGCCAAGAAGCTCATCTAAGTATAGATTGCCCTGCCGTACATCGATTGGCCTTCCAGAAAACACCAGATGACACTCTAGACCATACTTAGCGGCGGCGGCAGCCGTCATGCGACAATGGTTGCTCTGCGGACCCCCGGTCGTAAGGAGCGTATCGGCGCCCTTCACGAGGGCATCAGCTAACAAATACTCCAATTTACGCGCCTTGTTGCCCCCCATAGCTAGCCCCGTACTGTCATCGCGCTTAATATAGAGATCGATGCCAAGAAGCTCCCCCAAACGCGGCAGTTCTTCGAGAGCCGTGGGAGTGTGCGCTAATTTGACTCTGGGTAGGTGCTCTAACATCTCTATCGCCCCCTGTCAAGGTAAAGAACCTAAGCTCTGCGACTTAGGTTGCTTAAAAAGGAATGAGCCCTAGTGAAATTTGCAGCGCAGCATTTACTCTCTCCATGACATCGCTCTCTAAGTGGGCAACCTTGTGGGTGAGGCGCTGTTTGTCTATGGTGCGGACCTGCTCTAAGAGGATGACTGAGTTGCGCTCCAAGCCCGTATCCAGAGATGATAGTTCAACATGAGTAGGCAGGCGAGCTTTATCGATCTGGGAGGTGATGGCGGCGATCACTACCGTGGGGCTGTACTTGTTGCCCACATCGTTTTGCACGATGAGCACGGGGCGAACCCCCCCCTGCTCCGAACCAACCACCGGGCTCAAGTCAGCATAGAAAATGTCGCCCCGCTTGATATTCAACCTAGCTCACTCCCGACACCATACGCCTAGGCAACATCTCCATAGCCTCGCTTTCCAAGACGAAGCTCTCCCGCGCAATTTGCAGGTTAACTTCAGCCATCTCCAAATACCCCCTCTTCAGGGCATCATGGATGTGACGGCGCTTCTCAGTTTCTAAATATAGCCGCATGGCCTCACGAATAATCTTGCTGCGATTACCTTTGACGGCATGGACAAAGCCGTCTACCTCCTCTAGTAGTTGCGCAGGCATGGTAATCATAATGCGTCTCGTTACGGCCAAGTCAAACACCCCTTCGCTAACGGACAAGCGTATATCTATACCGATTATATATACGCTAGTATAAGTGTGTCAACAAACGCACTGTTCATGCATTTAATTTGTAATTTTCGCGCCTCCTGCAGTTCCCTTTAAGAGATGCTTACCCCACGCCGCGCAGGCCTCCATGGCGTTTTGCACGTGCTGCTTCGCCCGCTCTTCTGCCAGCAATCCGTCACGCTTTTCAATCGCCTCAATGATGGTGAGATGCTCG
>QLUC01000069.1 GCA_018725275.1 Bacillota bacterium
CTTTGTCTGCCTCCGTTCCTTAACCTGGACAGGGGGAAGTTATCTGTATGTATTAGGCATGAGGACGACAGTCTCCTGCTTAGGCACCGCCTAAGCAGAATTTTTTGTCGGCCAAGGGCGGGGGGTGCGCGATGGTCATTAGTTTGGTAGACTAGTCTAGAATAGTACTTAGGGGGGTGAGGTCATGATCACTGCAAACGAAACAGCCAAGTTGGTGGTGTGTTTTTCATTGACGGGAAACACCCGCTTAGTGGCGAAGACAATGGCCAAGGAAATAGATGCCGATTATACCGAAATTGTGCCCATTAGGCAGTACCCGTTACGCGGCGCGTACCTCTATATCAAGGGCGGCAAAGAGGCGGTGTTCAAATCCGAGCCGGCCATAGAGGCGGGGATAGTCCGCTATGAGGACTATGATTTGTTAATTGTCGGCACCCCGGTATGGGCCGGGACCATGGCTCCGCCGCTGCGCACCTTCTTGAAGTCCCCCGCCTTGCGTGGGAAGAAGTTGTTTTTGTTCTGTACTCATGGCAACGGCCCTGGCAGCTGCCTGCGCGATATGCGCGAAATTGCCCAAGGCGACGTCGTGGGTGACTGCGATTTCCCCATGGGGCGAAAAGCCGCAGCCGAGAGCATCGGCCAAGCCAAGATTCTTGGTAATAAGCTGCGAGAGAGGTAGAGGTCTAGCCGGATGATACGGGTAAGCAACATCAAAGTCCCATTAGAAGAGCGAGGGCTGGTAGAGCGCGCGGTCGCGGCAAAGCTGGGCTTGCCTCTGGCTTTGCTCCGCCAATGTACCATCCATAGGGAATCGATAGATGCGCGGGACAAGCGCAAGGTACACTTTGTCTACATAGTGGATGTCGTGCTCGACAGTTTTCGCCATTACCCCAACTTGGGGTGCGATAACGACATTACCGCGATCCCCGAGGTGCAATACACAGAAATCCCCAGTGGGCAAAATACCCTTCAAGGCAGGCCTATTATTGTGGGGGCCGGTCCGGCAGGGCTGTTCGCCGCACTCCTCCTGGCTGAGCGCGGCTATCGGCCCTTGCTCCTTGAGCGGGGTGACGATGTCGATGCCCGCACAGCAAAAGTGGCGGAATTCTGGAGTACGGGCCGCCTCGACAGCGAAAGCAATGTGCAGTTTGGCGAGGGGGGCGCGGGGACCTTTTCTGATGGCAAGCTCACCACAACTATTCGCGACCCGCGGTGTCGCCGGGTACTGCTAGACCTAGTGGCGGCAGGCGCACCGCCCAATATTTTATTTTTGCAAAAGCCGCATGTGGGTACCGATATCTTGCGCGGCGTTGTAAAAAATCTCAGGGAACGCATTGTCAACGCGGGAGGGGAGGTAAGGTTTCGCGCCAAAGTGACCGATATAGTAATCGACCGGGGCGCGATAAAAGGCGTCATCGTCAATGGAGAAAGCACTTATCTATCTGCAGCGCTAATCCTTGCTTTGGGGCATAGCGCGCGCGATACACTTGCCATGCTCCTCGCGCGTGGGGTAGAGATGGGGCCAAAGGCCTTTGCCATCGGGGCGCGCATTGAGCACCCGCAATCGCTGATTGACGAAGCGCAGTACGGCGCCTTTGCCGGTCACCCCAATCTCGGTCCGGCCGATTACAAATTGGCTCATAGCTTACCGGGCGGACGCGCCGCCTACACATTTTGCATGTGTCCGGGTGGTGCTGTAGTGGCTGCGGCTTCCGAAGACGGGCGACTGGTCACCAATGGCATGAGTGAGCAAGCGCGCGACCGACCTAATGCCAATAGTGCCCTCCTAGTCGGGGTGCTACCTTCAGATTTTGGCAGCAACCACCCCTTGGCCGGTGTTGATTTCCAACGCAGGTGGGAAGAAAGAGCATTTATCATCGGGGGCGGCGACTACCGGGCGCCGGTGCAAAAGTTAAACGACTTTCTCCGCGGACGGGAAACCACCGCGCTGGGCAAGGTGCCCCCAAGTTACTTGCCGGGGGTGAAAGGTGCCGACTTGGCCGCTTGTCTGCCTCAATTCGTGGTGGAAAATATGCGCGCGGCTATCCGCAACTTTGATCGTAAGCTTAAGGGATTCGCCTGCCCCGACGCCCTGCTCACCGGAGTAGAGACGCGGAGTTCCTCTCCTGTACGGTTGGTGCGCGACACGGGTTATGAAAGCAATATTAAGGGGTTGTATCCCGCCGGCGAGGGGGCGGGCTATGCGGGGGGCATTATGTCAGCCGCAGTGGATGGACTGCGTTTAGCAGAAAGTATTGTGGCGAAATACCGGCCTCTCTAAGAGGGAAATGGTGCACTGCGTGTCGAAATAGATCGAAATAGGTCGTAATAGTTTGTTCAGGCCGTGATGATTTGGGGTGGGGGTAACTAGATGCGATGGCTTCGTTGGTACATAGCGCTGTACGTATTGCTACTCTTGTTTTTGGCCGCCTATAGCTCCCCCATGTTGTTTCCGAGCCTGCGCTACACCCTTACCGCAGCCGAGCAAGAGTACTTGGCCGCACGCGGCTCGTTACGAGCGCTCGGCGATGACAATTTTCCGCCATTTTCCTATGTCCGAAATGGCCGCGCGGCAGGCTTTGAGCGCGACCTAGTGCGTGCCCTCGAAGCGGTTCTCGGTGTACCGATTGAGCATACCCAAGGCCCGTGGGTTGAAATGCGCGCGAAGCTCGGGCGCGGCGAGGCGGATTTTATTACCGGCATGCGCATTTTACCTGAGCGCCTTGCAATGTATCGGTTTACCAAGCCCTACCAGGCCACCTTTCATGCGCTCATTGTCCCTAAAGATAGCGCCCTGCAAAATTTGAGTGACTTACCGGGGCAGCGCGTGGCGGCACAGAGGAGCTCCGCCACCTATGAGATGATGGCGAAACAGGGTGTATCGGTCTATCCGGTGCTCATGCCGGAAGAAGGTTTTAAGCTGTTAGAGAACGGCTTGGTCGACGCTTGGGTTGAGCAGTACTGGGTGGCTAGGTTTTTGGTGGGCTTTCGCGGGCTAGACCGCTGGGAGGTGCGCCCTTTAGGCAATACCTCGGGGGCTTACGCCATGGCGGTTTCGCTCCATAGTGACGAAATCTTGGTCAGCATTCTGAACAAAGGACTTCTACGGCTTGAGGCCAACGGTGTGTTGGAGGACTTGTACGTCCGTTGGTTCGGGCCGACCATAGAGGTGGGGGATGCACCGTCTTTCTTCCCGATTTTAGCGGGGGCGTTTGGCTTGGCCACTTTAGTCTTGGGTCTAATCTTCATGGGGATGTACTTGGAGAGCCAGGTTGATAGCAAAAAGAGGCAGTTGATGCACTCTAATTTGTCGCTTTTCTCTGAGCAGCGCAAGCTGAAGAAAATGCTGCTCAACGCCGCGCGCGCCTTGGGGGCCACGATTGAGATCAAGGATTTTAACACGGGCAATCACAGCCAGAGAGTGGCGCGTGCGGCGTACATTATTGCTGAGCAAATGGGTTTTTCAGGCAAGAAGCTATTCACCCTGTACTTGGGTGCGCTTATGCACGATATCGGTAAAGTCGGCATAGCGGACGCCATCCTCGCTAAAGACGGCGAGCTTTCGCCCGAAGAGCACCGAGAAATCCGCCAGCACCCCCAAATTGGGGCGGGCATCTTGCAGCGCGTAGAAGGATACGACGAGGTCAGGGAAGTGGTACTTTATCACCACGAGAGGTGGGACGGCGAGCTAGATCACCGCTATCCTGCCTACCCGGGACAGCGCTTTGGCGAGGCCATCCCGCTTGGAGCACGCATCGTGGCGGTAGCGGATGCTTTTGACGCCATCACCTCTGACCGCCCTTACCGGGCGGCGCGAAGTATGCCTGAGGCGCTGGAGATTCTCAAGGCCTGTGCCGGGGGGCAATTTGACCCCGCGGTGGTAAAAGCAGCCCTTCTGTCTGCCGACAAGTTGCAAGCAGTTGCAAAGAAGGCCGAGGACGAGGAAATCACCGGGAGTATCGAGGAGCAGTTAGGGTTATAAACAGAGCAGGAGGCCTCTGTATGGATGCAAAACGGCGCGCCCGGAGGGTTCGCACCATAATCCAGGTGGTAGAGTTAATGGATAAGGCGAACATACGGGCGTGGGTAGGGGGCGGGTGGGCATTTTTAGCCCTAGACCCGGCCCACCAACATGACCACCCGGAAATTATATTTTATCTGTACGCCAAAGATGCCGCGCCGGCGCGCATCTTGCTGACCGAGGCTGGCTTTAGCATTGTCGAGATCATGCCTAATTCTTTTGTGGCCATGCGTGGCAAGCTAAAACTTAGCTGGACGCTACTCTGGCTTGATGAGCAGGATGGTACGATCACCTATGATAATCGTTTAGACAAAAGTTATCTTTGGCCGAAGGATGCATTCCCCAGAGAAAAGAATGGTTTGTTGGAGGGAGTTTTAGTCTACGCCCTTGACCCTGCCGCATGTATTCAGCATTGGCGCGAAGAATATGGCGCTTATACGGGCGAGCTGCCGAAGGACATAAAAAGGCTGCCAAACCTTAAGTCACTCGTTCACGATCGCATGTAAAAGAGAGCAGTCTTAGACTGCTCTCGCTGTCACTAGCGCAGGACTGTGCGGCTGCTGTGGTACTTGGCCACAAAGTAGGCTTGACTCAGGCGGTCAATCCTTACGCCACCTCGCGTCCAAGCATGAACCATCCGGCCGTTGCCTAGCGCAATACCGACGTGGGAAACACCGGGCCGGTTCATCACGCAGCGGGTGAAGCCGCTACAGTCAAAGGTGCGTGGTCCGGTTGCCCCGAAGACGTATGGACGCCCTAGGTAGCTTAAAGCTACGCTGACGACACGGGCTCCGCGTGCACCATTGGCTGAGGCGATTGCGGGCAAGGGAACAAGAGCTACAGTCAGTGCTAATGCAAGGATCGCCATTGCTTTCTGCCAGTTGAGCTTCAGTATTTCCTCTCCTTTATTTTGGATTGCTGTCATTTAACAGGACAGCTTAAAGCAATTGTAAGCTATGTTCTCTAAGAAAGAAAAGAAGCATTGTTTTCCAAGCGGCAGAAAACCCTGCTGAGAGCAGGGTATGGAAAATATAACTGTGGGGGTTATCCGATGTATCGAGCAGAAAAGTATCCAAATTTTGACCTTGAGAAGTTTTATCAGTTTTTAAATAGTGAACTACTATATCTTGTAGAGTACGAGGACGAATGGCTTGCGGCTTTAAGCAATGCGGCGGCCTTGCTTCATCATCAGTTAGCGGACATAAATTGGGTAGGTTTTTATTTAATTAAAAACGGACTGTTGCTGCTAGGACCATTTCAGGGTAAGCCTGCTTGCAGCAGCATAGTAGTGGGCAATGGGGTCTGTGGACAGTCGGCTATGCGGCGCGAGACAATCTTAGTCCCTGATGTTCACCTTTTTTCTGGACACATTGCCTGTGATACCGCCTCGCAATCGGAAATCGTCATCCCCCTCATGAAAGAGGGGCAACTGTATGGCGTGCTAGATATTGATAGCCCGAGCATTGGGCGCTTTGGGCCGGCAGATCAAGTTGGTCTCGAAGCATTTGTGGCCACTTTAATGGAGCATGTGTCTTGGGAAAAGGTAGTCTTTTGACAGCATGTGGGGCAAATATTACATCTGCAGCTAGACCACCCACAACATCTAGTATGTAGTATAATGGATGTACCCTATTGGTAGTGTATCGGTAGTGGGTGAAGGAGGTTGTGCCGTTTGTTCGCACAGATAATAAAGAGAGATGGTTCGCACGCGGAATTTAAGCAAGAAAAAATAACTTTGGCCATTTACAAGGCGCTAATTGCCAACTACCCAGAAAGAACCCGGGAGGTTCTTGGGAAATTGGCCGAAGTGATTTCCGACCGGACAATCCATGCTCTCAGCAAGCGGCAATTGGCAAATGTCTGCCTTACGGTAGAGGAAGTCCAGGACACCGTTGAGGAGACCCTGATGGACGTAGGCGAAAGGCAAGCAGCCAAGCGTTATATTCGTTACCGCCTCCAGCATGAAGATATTCGCCATAACAAGAAGTCTTTTGTCGACGCGCAGAAGTTGGTCCTAGAAT
Source organism: Bacillota bacterium (assembly GCA_018725275.1). Lineage (GTDB taxonomy): Bacteria > Bacillota > UBA994 > UBA994 > UBA994 > BS524. The sequence goes on from QLUC01000069.1 coordinate 6,043, forward strand.
ATGTTGGGCGGGAGGATTGGCGCGTTAACGAAAATGCCAACATGGATTTTTCCTTGCAGGGCTTAAACAACCATGTCATCGCCGAGGTGACCAAGGGTTTTTGGCTTCATCAACTCTATCCCCCAGAGGTGCGCGACGCCCACAATGGTGGCGATTTTCATCTCCACGACCTGGGGTTACTCGCGCCGTATTGTTGTGGGTGGAGTTTCGAGGACTTGTTGAAGTTAGGTTTTAGAGGAGTTCCGGGCAAGGTCGCATCTGCACCGCCGCGCCACTTCCGCACCGCTTTAGGTCAGTTGGTTAATTTCTTTTATACTTTGCAGGGCGAGGCCGCGGGGGCACAGGCGGTGAGCTCCTTTGACACCTACCTGGCACCATTTGTGCGCCATGATAACTTGAGTTATAAAGACGTGCGCCAAGGAATTCAGGAGTTTGTCTATAATCTCAATGTGCCAACGCGGGTAGGCTTTCAAACCCCCTTTGTCAATCTCACGATGGACCTGGTATGCCCATCTACCTTGGCAACAGCGCCAGCGATCATTGGTGGTGAGCTACAAGAGTCCTGCTACGGCGATTTTCAGGCCGAGATGGACATGATTAACCTTGCCTTCTGCGATGTTATGATGCAGGGTGACGCCAGCGGTCGCATCTTTACCTTTCCCATCCCGACTTACAACGTAACGAAAGAATTTAGATGGGACAGTCCGGTCGTGGATGCGGTGATGGAGATGACGGCTCGCTATGGCATCCCCTACTTCGCCAATTTCATCAATAGCGATATGTCTCCGGAAGATGCCCGCAGCATGTGTTGTCGCTTGCGGCTAGATAACCGCGAGTTGCGTAAACGCGGCGGCGGTCTCTTTGGGGCGAACCCGCTCACGGGTTCTATCGGGGTAGTGACCATTAACTTGGCACGTCTTGGTTTTCTAGCCAGCTCCGAGGAAGAATTCCTCGCACGCCTCTACCGCCTCATGGACCTAGCCAAGTCTTCGCTCGACATCAAGCGCAAAGTACTCGAGAAGAACACTGTACTTGGACTGTATCCATACAGCAAATTTTACTTGCACTCGGTTAGGGACCGTTTTGGTTTGTACTGGAAGAACCACTTCAGCACCATCGGCATTAACGGGATGAATGAGGCGATAGTCAATCTCTGCGGCACTAGGGAGAGCATTGCCACTCCCTCAGGACAGGCCTTTGCTCTGCGTGTACTCGAGTACATGCGCCGCGTTTTAGCTGATTACCAAGAGGAAACGGGGGATCTCTATAATCTCGAAGCGACCCCGGCGGAGGGTACAGCTTATCGCTTGGCCAAGCTTGACCGCGCGGCCTACGCTACCATGGTCATCCCGGGCGTGAATGAGCCATATTATACCAACTCAACCCAACTTCCCGTAGGGCATACCTCAGATATGTTCGATGCCCTAGATTTACAGGAAGCGCTACAGTCTCGCTATACGGGGGGCACCGTCTTCCATGGTTTCTTGGGCGAAGCAATCGACGATATCCAGGCCTGCAAAGGTCTGGTGCGCAAAGTGCTAGAGAACTATCGCCTACCGTACTTCACCATTTCGCCTACCTTTTCGGTATGTGATGAGCATGGCTATCTCAGGGGCGAGCAGGCGAGTTGCCCGGTCTGCGGCCGCCAGGCAGAGATATGGACACGGGTAGTGGGCTTCCACCGCCCTGTGCAAAATTGGAATTTGGGGAAAAAAGAGGAATATAAAGATAGGTTGGAGTTTGCGCTTTCCAGTGGAAGCGCGGCCAATGATTGAGCAAGAGAGATATTTCCGTGGGTTACAAAAAACCTCCGTCATCGATTTTCCGGCGACGGTGGCCTGTGTGCTCTTCGCTGGCGGGTGTAACTTCCGCTGTCCCTACTGCCATAATCGCTCCTTAGTACAAAGGACAGCGCCGGTCATCGGGTGGGACGATGTCTTTGCTTTCTTAAGGCGACGACGGCAAATACTTGACGGCGTGTGCATCAGTGGTGGCGAGCCCACTCTCGCGCCATTCTTGCCCGCTTTTTTGCGGCAAGTAAAGGAGCTTGGTTTCAAGGTCAAACTCGATACTAACGGCTATGAACCGGAGGCTTTAGGCGAATTTCTGCGCCTCGGGCTCCTCGACTATGTCGCCATGGACGTAAAAAATAGCCCCGGTAAGTATGCTGCTACCTGTGGGCTGACCGGCATCGACCAGAGTCGCCTGCGGAGGTCCATAGCACTCATCAAGGCCTCCGGTGTCCCCTATGAGTTTCGCACTACGGTGTCCTGTGAGTTAACAGACCATGATGATATCGTGGCCGTGGCCGATTTTGTGGGCGGCGGGCAGCACTTTGCCTTGCAGGCTGTCAACTCCGCCTCGGGCACTCTGAGCGGCCGAGTGTTTGTGCCGCCGACACAGGCAACAATAGGCGCAATGAAAGAGTGTTTAATGGAGCGGTTTGATAAGGTTAGTGTGCGTTCGGCCTGGTCATGAGGATGGGGACTATGCTTCGGCCCACTTCGAGCCCGTTTTCCTTCCTCTCGTCCTCTTTTCCTCTCTTCCT